>SFOH01000081.1 GCA_004552485.1 Bacteroidales bacterium
TTCTCCCAACTTCATCTACCTCGTTGGTGCGCCCGAAGGCTGGAAAGGCCCGTCTGCTGCCGAAGCCGACCACTACTCGGCATGGCGCCTCTTCGAGAAGGATGACGAGATTGGCTCGAACGTCTACTACGGTACATTCCAGATCAACGCAGGCGATGCCATGTTCCGCTTCTACACCGCCCTCACCGGCTGGGACAACGACTCCTACGGTTCGCAGGCCGACGACAACCCCGTCGAAGAAGTCCTCGACTCAAACTTCTCCGGAACCTACGAACTCGTCAAAGGTAAAGGCTCATTCAGCTTCCCCGACTGGCCCGGCGGCCTCATGACAATCCGCGTTGACATGAACGCCCCCATGTCCGTCTCCGTAAGCCCCGCTCAGTAATCCACTAACAGATAAAAATAGCTTGATTATATGAAGAAATTAGCATTATTGTCAGCAGTGGCACTGGGCCTGGCCTTCACCGCTCCAGACTGACAACCTCCAGATTTCCGCCGCCGCTCAGACACAGAGCGTCCTGGACCTGAAGACCCTTAATGACAACGCCGAGAATATCACCGTTGCCGACATCGCCCTCACCAACTTCCCCGCCGACTACGAGCTGAATGTGGTGATGCAGATCTCCGCCGACGAGAACTTCTCGCGCATTGCCGAAGTGCCTGCCACCGTTGCCAACAACACGGTGACAGTCAGCCCCGACGACCTTCAGGGCGTCTATCAGTCCAACATCTCCAAGAGCCCGAAACAGCGCACCATCTGGGCACGTTATGCCGCCTATGCCGTCAAAGACCAGGCATCGGTGCGCATCGGCGACCCCGACTACTTCTACGGCCCCTTCCAGCTCCAGGTTCTTCCCATCCCCTCATCGTTCGTGATTGAGCAGAATTATTATCTGCTGGGAACCGTCAACGGCTGGTCAGTGGCTCAGGCCATCAAACTCAACCACTCCGACAAGGACGTCTACGACGACCCCGTCTTCTCAATCAAGGTTGACATCTCCGCTGCCGACGCCGCCTCCGGCTGGTGGTGGAAGATTGTCCCCGAGTCGACCTACGCCACAGGCAACTGGGTTGATGCCGACAACGCCGCCTTCGGCGTGGCCGAGAACGGCGACGAGGCTCTCTCCGGAATGCTGGTGGGCCGCACCGCCACCGAAGACTGCGGCGCCGGCTGCCTGAAGGTTCAGGGCCCGTATCTGCTCACCATCAACCTCGAGGAGGGCACCTACAAATTCGAGATGGCCATCGACAACCTCTACACCCCCGGCGACTCCAACAACTGGAGCCATGCCGCCTCTCAGCTGCTCTTCACCAAGGACTATGCCAACTACTACGGATATGCCAACCTCAACAGCATATTCAAATTCACCAGCGCTCCCAACTGGGGCGGCATCAACTATGGCAACGCCGGTGAGGGCGTGCTCTCCACCGACGGCGGCGCCGGCAACCTCACAGTTGCCGAGCCCGGTCTCTACTGGCTCCATGTCAACCTGGCCGCTCTCACCTACGAGGCCACTCTGGTCAAGACCATCGGCCTCGTCGGCGACGCCACTCCCAATGGTTGGGGTGCTTCGACAGCTCTCACTCCCTCTGCCGACAACCTGGTTTGGACCGGCGAGGTTACCTTCGGCGCCGGCGAGTTCAAGTTCCGTGCCAACAACGAGTGGGCCATCAACCTGGGCGGCTCTATGGACGACCTCCAGCAGGACGGCGGCAACCTGGCTTCGCCCGGTGCCGGCACCTACGCCGTCACCCTTGACCTCAGCAAGCTCCCCTACACCTGCACCATGGTGAAGAAATAATCTTCACTGAACCATCACTGACACCCCGGGGCCGTAAGCCCCGTCACCGGCAAGCCCGGCGCCTCACCGCGCCGGGCTTGCTGCGCTCTGTCACCCGTCCCTCTTTTTCGCTCTTCCGCAGAAAATAGGCTCCGCTATGCCCGTTATTCCCAAAATTTCATTATCTTTGTGACACCGTTTGTAAAAATTCAGACAGCTTCATGCCAAACATTGTCAACGAACTCCCCAAAGGATTCCAGCTGCATGGAAATGCGCGCACCTACACCATTGTAAAGACCTTGGGTGCCGGCGGCTTCGGCATCACCTACATGGTGAAGGCCCCTGTGCTCATCGGCACAATCAGGATGACCGCCAATTTCTGTGTCAAAGAATTCTTCCCGTCCAGCGACTGCGAGCGCCTCAACGACTCCGGTATCAACTATTCCGCGCCGGCGCGTGAGCGTGTTGAAAACTCACGTAAAGATTTTATAAACGAGGCGTAGCGCCTCCGCAGAATCGGCTTCTCGCACCACAACATCGTTGGCTTCGACGAGGTCTTTGAGGCCAACAACACGGCGTATTACGTCATGGAATACATTGAGGGCGAGAGCCTTGCCGCTTACGTGTCGAAGCACGGCGCTCTCAGCGAGGAGCAGACGCGCGCCCTGATGTGGCCCATCCTTGACGCCATGAGCCATCTCCACCGCCAGCGCATCTGCCATCTTGACATTAAGCCCGGAAACATAATGCTCGGCCGCGAGGAGAACGGCGACATCCGCCCCGTGCTCATTGACTTCGGCCTCTCCAAGCATTACGACAACATGGGACGTCCGACCACCACCGTCAACACCCTCGGCGTGAGCGAGGGATACTCGCCGCGCGAGCAGTATTCCGGCATCAGCTCGTTCTCTCCCCAGTCCGACATTTATGCCCTGGGAGCCACATTATATTACTGTCTCACAGGCCAAACGCCGCGTTCGTCGCTGCTGGTGCGCGACGGCGAACTGGCTGCCGAACTTCCTGCTGACGTATCGCCCGAGATGCGTGACCTCGTTGAAAAGATGACGCGCGAAGTCCACACACGTCCCGCGTCCCTGGAGGAACTCAACGGCAGCGTCCCCTTCGTTGAGCACGGAGAGGGGGATAACACCGCCAGCGCTGAGTCACTTGAGACACGCCTCATCAGCGCCGTGAACCGCAAAGGCGGCAGAAAAGGCAAATCAAAACAGAACAGCAGCCGGGATGACGCGGGAGCCACCGAGGTTATCAGCAGATCAGAGTCCGACAAATCCAAAAAGCGTTGGATTACGTACGCTCTGATAGCGCTCGCCGCGGTAGTTATCAGTGGCCTTGTGATGCTCATCCTCAACAAATGTTCAGGCGGAAAAGCAGATGTTGTTGCGCCGGCAGCCGATACCGCTTCTGTCGTCTCCGCAGCAACGCCTGACACGGCGGAGGCAGCAGCCGAAGAACCGGCTGACACCGTTAAACCTGCCTCACGTCCCGTTGAAGCCGTTGAGGTCGCCGAGCCCAAGCCTCAGAAAGAGCAGACTGCTGCCAGGAAACAGCGAGCGACTTTCGTGGAAATTTTTGCGGGAAAAGTGGCGCAGAAAAGGAAATTTTTTGTAACTTTGTGTGACTGATTGATGCCGGGAGCCCGGAACAGTTCCTACGAGCTGAAGCAAGGCTCTGAGCAGCAGGCAGTTATTATGGTATGGCGCACCGCGGCAGCCCTTTGGCTCCTCGGTGCTTTCAGGCGTGCAGGTAGGCTGACAGCATGGATGCCCGCGCAAGCGTCTGAGAATCAGATGATGAAGAGATGGCACTCTCTCGCCGGGATAGACATATTCCTCATTCATCCCTGCGCCACTCGGTTAATACACATTCCCATAGAATAAACGTTCCTGTAAAAAACATTCAACTTAAGAACAGGCATCCCCCGTAAAATATATTTCCTTTATAATATACACTCTTTTTTCTGCTTATGTTCAGAACAAATACCTGCGGAGAACTCCGCCTTGCCGATGCCGGCAAACATGTGACTCTGTCCGGATGGGTGCAGCGCACCCGCCGCATGGGTGGCATGACTTTCCTGGACCTGCGTGACCGCTATGGCATCACTCAGGTGGTCTTCAACGACGCCGATAACGCCGCCCTCAACGCCGAGGCCCAGCACATCGGCCGCGAATATGTGGTGCAGGTCACCGGCACTGTGGCCGAGCGCTCCTCCAAGAACGCCAACCTGCCCACCGGCGACATCGAGATTATCGCTGACTCGCTGCGCGTGCTCAGCCCCTCCGAAGTGCCCCCCTTCACCATCGAGGACAACACCGACGGCGGCGACGACCTCCGCATGAAATACCGCTATCTGGACCTGCGCCGTCCCGCCGTGCGCAAGAATCTGGAGCTGCGCCACCGCATGACCATGGAGGTGCGCCGCTATCTGGACTCAAAAGGCTTCCTGGAGATTGAGACGCCGTGCTTCCGCGACGAGGACCTGCGCGCCGACCGTCAGCCCGAGTTCACCCAGATCGACTGCGAGATGAGCTTCGTGGAGCAGGACGACATCATCGAGCTCTTCGAGGGTATGGCCAAGCACCTGTTCAAGGAGCTGCGCGGCGTGGAGCTGGACGAGCCTTTCCGCCGCATGCCCTGGTCGGAGGCCATGAAATACTATGGCTCGGACAAGCCCGACCTGCGCTTCGGCATGAAGTTCGTGGAGCTCGACGGCGTCCTCAAGGGCGAGGGCTTCTCTGTCTTTGACAATGCGGCATACATCGGCGGCATCTGCGCTCCCGGCGCCGCCAAGTACACTCGCAAGCAGCTGGATGCGCTCACCGACTTCGTGAAGCGTCCGCAGATTGGCGCCAAGGGTCTTGTCTACGCCCGCGTGGGCGAGGACGGCACCGTCAAGTCGTCCGTCGACAAGTTCTACACCCAGGAGAAGCTCCAGGAACTGCGCCGCGCCATGAACGCCAACCCCGGCGACCTCATCCTCATCCTCAGCGGCGACGACGCCATGCGCACCCGCAAACAGCTCTGCGAGCTGCGTCTGGAGATGGGCAACCAGCTGGGCCTGCGCGACAAGAACAAGTTCGCCTGCCTGTGGGTTGTCGACTTCCCCATGTTTGAGTGGAGCGACGAGGAGCAGCGCCTCATGGCCATGCACCACCCGTTCACCCATCCCAAGGACGAGGACATCCCCCTGCTCGACACCGACCCTGCCGCCGTGCGCGCCGATGCCTACGACATGGTGGTCAACGGCGTCGAAGTCGGCGGCGGCTCGATCCGTATCCACGACAGCGCCCTGCAGGCAAAGATGTTCGAGATTCTGGGCTTCACGCCCGAGAAGGCCCAGGAGCAGTTCGGATTCCTGATGAACGCCTTCAAGTTCGGCGCACCCCCTCACGGCGGCCTCGCCTACGGACTGGACCGCTGGGTAAGCCTCTTCGCCGGCCTCGACTCGATCCGCGACTGCATCGCCTTCCCCAAGAACAACGCCGGCCGCGACGTGATGCTCGACGCTCCCGCCGCGCTCGATCCCAAGCAGCTCGACGAGCTCGACCTCAAGGTCGTCATCCCCGAGAAAGAAGAGAAATAAACCACCACAGCCCTCACCGACGGCGATGCCCTCCGAGCGTCGCCGGCCGGGATACCGGGCCGCGGGAGTTTACTTTTAAGCGAAACTTATGACCAAGGAAATATCACACAACGCGCCTGTCACCGTGCGCGACGTGGCCGCAGCCATCGAGGCCTTCGCCCCGCTCAGCTGCCAGGAGAAATGGGACAACACCGGCCTGCAGGTGGGCTGCCCCGACGCCCGCTGCACCGGCGTGCTGGTGTGCGTCGACGTCACCCCCGGCGTCATCGCCGAGGCCGTTGAGCGCCACTGCAACATGGTGGTCTCTCACCACCCCCTGCTGTTCCACGGGCTGAAGACCATCACCGGCGCCACGCCCGTCGAGCAGGCCGTCATCGAGGCGCTGCGCAACGGCGTGGCCGTCTACTCCAGCCACACCGCCACCGACAGCGTCGCCGGCGGCGTGAGCCATGAGATGGCCCGACGCCTCGGCGTAACTGCCGAGGCCGTCCTCGAACCCCTCGCCGGATGCGGCGACGGCACGCTCGGCCTCGGAGTTGTCGGCAAACTTGCCGAACCGCTCGCCACGCGCATGCTCGTCGAGCGCGTAAAAGAGACATTCTCCAGCCCCGTGGCGCGATGCTCCGACCCCGACCTCGCCCCCGCCGCCATCACACGTATGGCAATGTGCGGCGGCGCCGGAGGCTCGCTCATCGCCGCTGCCGTGGCGGCCGGTGCCGGGGCTTATCTCACCTCCGACCTCCGCTATCACGACTTCACCGACTGGGGCAGCCGCATATTCCTCATTGACATCGGCCACTACGAGAGCGAGGCATGCTCCCGCGACATCCTCTCCCACGTCATCGCCCGCGCCCTCCCCGTGCTCCCCGTCCTCGTCTCCCGCTCCCAGCGCAATCCCATCTTTTATATCTGAAAATCAAAACATTATACAACAAAATATGGCAAACGACAAAACAGACCAGAAAGCAACAGTTGAGCAGCGCCTCTCGTCGCTGTACAAACTGCAGACCATCCTCAGCGAAATCGACCGCATCAAACAGATCCGCGGCGAGCTCCCCATGGAGGTGAAAGACCTCGAGGACGAAATCGCCGGCCTCAGCACCCGCATCGAAAAATACACCCAGGAAATCGTCGAGCTCCAGAACAAGCTCCAGGGCGAGAAAGCCAAAATCGCCCAGGCCGACTCACTCATCGCCCGCTACAAAGAGCAGCTTGACAATGTCCGCAACAACCGCGAGTTCGACCTGCTCACCAAAGAGGTTGAGTATCAGACTCTTGAGATAGAGCTTTGCGAGAAGCACATCTACGAGTACGGCCGCGCCATCGAGAATAAAAAGGCCGACATCGCCGCTACCCAGGAAGTCCTCGAAGACCGCCGCCACACCCTCGGCGAGAAAAAAGACGAACTCCAGGAAATCGTCTCCGAGACCAAAGAACAGGAAGAAGACCTGCGCATGCAGGCCAAGGCCCTCGAACCCAAAATCGGTGACGAGCGCCTGCTCACCGCCTTCAAGCGCATCCGCAAGAATGCCCGCAACGGCCTCGGCATCGTCTACGTCGAGCGCAACGCCTGCGGCGGCTGCTTCAACCGCATCCCGCCCCAGCGCCAGGCCGAAATCAAGATGCACAAAAAAGTCATCGTCTGCGAATACTGCGGCCGCATCATGATCGACCCCGA
>SFOH01000044.1 GCA_004552485.1 Bacteroidales bacterium
TCTTCCCATTCCGAACAGAGAAGTTAAACCCCGCCACGCCGATGGTACTGCGAAAGCGGAAGAGTAGGTAACCGCCCCCTTCACAACGCGCCGGGCCTCAGGAGCTAACCCTCCCGAGGCCCGGCCTTTTTTTTATTATGAAACCGGGAATCGGGAATCGGGAATTAGGAATTGGGAATCGGGAACCGATTCGGCAGACGCGGCGACTGTAAGCACAACGTCTGCCGACGGACATATTTCACCCGCCCTGCCGACAACGCCTTGCGGCGAAGCTAAATGTCAGAAAACGGACAAGCTTCCGGTGAGGTAAAAGGATACAAAAAGCGGTTGACAGGGCTGTTTGTTAGCTTGTCAATCGCCGTCTGTAATTTTTTATATTGGGAATCAGTCCGGTTGACTGTATCCTTACATCTGGTCAATGGTATAATCATCCATGGTGACATCAAATTCAATCATGTCGAGAACATCGGGATTATTGATTTGGATGTTATAGATGTATGCATGTCCGGGCAAGTATGCCTTTACAAGATCGGAAGAGGCGGGATAAACTATGCGGCCCGTCTCAGTCTGTGCCACAAGCATATAGTTAGGAGTCTTTGAGTTAGGCCACAGCTTCGCGCCGGTTGCGGAGTCAAAAATCTCACAGTCAACTTCTATATAGGTGCCGCTGTAACCTGCATCCGAGAGCTGTACATCAGTAAGCGGCTGAGGTATGACGTAGCTGTAGTCGAGATTGTTCAGAGTGTAGTCAGTGGGCAGCGGTGTAAGTTCAACTCGGTCTTCATTGCTTATGATAGAAAAGGTTATCATATCGCTGAGCGATTTGAGGTTTGTCCACGAGCCGACAACGTCGGGTGTCGATGCAAGAGTGGACGCCTGCGGGAAATTGAAGCTGCCTTCGCGGTATACGTTCTTGAGTGATATGTAGCTTACAACTACTTTGAGCCGGGGATTCGTGGAGCTAAGCATCATGCTAACTTTGGAAAGGGCATGACGGAAATTGAGCGATACGGGTGCGGCCTGTTGTGCAATATCCTTGCGGACGGCATACAGCAAGTCGACATTATAATTGTTAAGATAGCCGGGGATGTGTCCGCCGCCTTCACCCGTAATGTCTGTAGACAAATCAATTTCAGGGCTGTAGGCATAGAAATTAACCGGATTGACAGGCCAGTATGCAGGCGGGGAGTAGGTCCATGAACCGCCCTGACGTGTGACTTTCACTCCGTCCATAAGCATTGAATTTTCGGTAAAAGCATAAACGATGAAATCATTTATGGTTGCTGTGGTTGTGGCGGCGCTGCGTGAGCCGTTGGGCACAACTGCGCTAAGAGATATTGCGTTACTGTCTGCCGTGGCTTTTATCTCATCTTTTTCCGTACATGCCGGCAATGCCATAAAGCAACCCGCCAAAACGAGTATAATTAGTCCTGTTTTCATATCTGTGCATTTGATTATCCTGAATATATTTTATTGTATAATTCGCTATAGGCAGATGCAATGCCGTAATACCGCATTTCAATGTTTGTCAAAAAATAAACAAATCTTCAGCCTTTTATGTTCACTACCACAGTCTCCCATCCGTCAACGGCTACATCAAATCCCGTGCCGTGGCCAGCTTCCGGTTTTTCCAATGTCAGGCCCTTCACAATCAGGCTCACATTCATGGGATTGGGCGCAGTGCGCACCTGATTGGTGACGATAAACTGATAGCAGAAGCGGCGTCCGTCCTTTATTACCACAAAAAGGCTGAGAATGTTTTCGGCCGAGGGTTGGTCCGGAATTCCGAATGTACAGAAGTTTCCTCCCGCCGTTGAGGAATCAATGACAGACGCCTTTAGCGAGAGGGTTGAAGGATAGGCTTTTTTTATGCCGGAAGCGAGCATCATCGCACCTGCCATGCCGCTTAAGGCCGCGCTCATTGATTTAACGCCGGATAGGTTCTTGATATCCTCAATCCTGAAAGAGTAACGTGCTGTCAGGGGGCGCTGTATGGCCGTCAGCACGAAGTCCGGCGAATATTCCATAACGTTGCCGGGCTGCGTTGCCGGGAAAGGAGCAAAGTGCACCCCGTCATATCCGAGGCTGAAATCACAATAAGCGCATGACCACATCATGTCCGGACATTCTACAGTTGTTTCGCCAGCGTTACGAGGCAATGACTTTCCGCGTTCGTTCTGAGGGATTGAACCGAGCAGATCTTTCGCTGATGTGTATGCTTCATAAGAATCATATCCGTCTTCATTCCTGAAGAGAACATTGTAGGTGTCGTCGTTGAAGCTAAGAAACTTATATCCGCCAATCTGAATATTTACTTTTCCGGCGTCACGACCTGCGAAGTCGAATCTCCATGGTTCGCTGCCGTCGGCGGAAAAAAATATATAAGCCATGCCTTCGGGAGCTGCATCGGGACATGTCTGCCAGTTGTTTTTGATTGTGAATGGAAGCATGTTGGGGCAATCTCTCTCATCCTCAAACATACAGGATGTGGCAGTCGCCGCCAAAAAAAGCGTCACAGCCATCGGCAACAAATTGGATAAATGATGTCGTCTGATAATATCCCGGAATTTGACCATACTGATATACTGAATTATTCGCTATCGGCATAAACTCATAACAATCTGTGTATAGAATATAATGCCGGTTCAGTTCTTTTAGTTCAGTTCCGCTTTTTATTTATCTATGTTTGGCAAGTTTTTGAACTTGCTGAAACTTAGACCCCCGACGTTAACATATTTTGTAGGATGGGGTCTTAAGGTTTAGGGGTTTATGAGGATTATGTAGGCGAGTTTACTTTTCAAGGTTTGGATAAGCCACCTATAGATTCTGAAAAACAGGCGCCAGGCTCGTCTGATAACTTTGTTTGCAATGTGGCATTGGAAATCCGGGACTGAGAGAGGGTGGTGAGGCTTTTTGGTGTGTGCGGATGTTTGCGGATGTGGTGTCTGGAGGGGAGGTTGGCAGGAGAGATGGTTGGGGTGAAGATGGTTTGGTGTTTTCAAAATATATGTGTATCTTTGCATTAGTCATCATGAGAACGGAGGGCGATGCTGCGGCAAGTTGTGTTGTATGGTTGTGTCTCCGGATGTTTATGACGATGATATATGATTTGTGACGCGTGATTGTATTTAATGTATAAGGTGCTTAGGATAGTGAGGATTGCGGTGGCGGCAGTTGTGGCTGCTGTCTTTGCCGCGGTGTATTGGGATGTGGCCGGCCTTGGCGCCTTGTTGGGCGAGTGGCTTTTGAATATGCAGATTGTGCCGGCGCTGATGACGGCGTCGGTGGGCTGGATTCTGATATGGCTGGTTGTGACGCTGCTGTTCGGCCGCATCTATTGTTCGGCGATATGCCCGCTTGGCTCGCTGATGGACGCATGCAGCGCCGTGGCCAATGCGGCGCGCGGTCGCAAGGGGCGCAAGGTCTACCGCTACCGCGGGTCGATCACATGGATCAGGATTCTGGCGGTGCTGGCACTTGTCGAGGCGGGAAGTCTGGGCTTCACGCTGATGGTGAGTGTGCTGGACCCGGCTGCGAATTTCGAGCGCGCCTGCAAGGTGTTCGGCGTGCTGTCGGCGACGGGATATGTCGGCGGCGGCCTGGTGCTCGGCGTGCTGATTGCGGTCGCTGCGATGCACAAGGGGCGCGTGCTGTGCAACACGGTGTGCCCGGTGGGCGCTATCCTGGGCGGCGTGACGCGTCTGAGCATGCTTAGTTTTGATATTAACCCGGACTTGTGCACGCATTGCGGCAAGTGCGAGGAGGTGTGCAAGAGCCGTTGCATACGGTCGACGGAATCGATTGTGGACAACTCGCGCTGCGTGACGTGCTTCAACTGCACGGCGGTGTGTCCGAACGGCGCCATCACGTGGCGCGCGGGCAAGCACAGACTCAGCTGGCCTCTGCTGCAGAAGATTGTGAGCTGGCGTGCGCGCACGGCGCCGACGTCGATGGCCACGCCCGACAATGCGCAGGCTCCGGAAGCTAAAATAAACAAATGTAATGAGACAATACTTAGACCTACTGAACAGGATTCTCCGCGAGGGCACGCCGAAGAGTGACCGCACGGGGACGGGAACGGTGAGCGTTTTCGGCCACCAGATGCGTTTTGACCTCGCCGACGGTTTTCCGCTGCTGACCACGAAGAAACTTCATCTGAAGAGCATCATCCACGAGCTGCTGTGGTTCCTGGCGGGCGACACTAATGTGCGCTATCTCCAGGACAACGGCGTGCGCATCTGGAACGAATGGGCCGACGAGGATGGCGACCTGGGGCATATCTACGGCTACCAGTGGCGCTCGTGGCCCGACTATGACGGCGGCTTCATCGACCAGATTTCGGAGGTGGTGAACACCATCCGCACCAATCCGGATAGCCGCCGCATCATCGTGAGCGCCTGGAACGTCGCTGACCTGGGGCGCATGAATCTGCCGCCGTGTCACGTGCTGTTCCAGTTCTACGTGGCCGATGGACGGCTGAGTCTGCAGCTCTATCAGCGCAGCGCCGACTCGTTCCTGGGCGTGCCTTTCAACATCGCCTCCTACGCGCTGTTGCTGCAGATGATGGCGCAGGTGACGGGTCTGAAGCCCGGCGAGTTCATCCACACGCTGGGCGATGCGCACATCTACAACAACCACCTGGAGCAGGTGCGCCTTCAGCTGACGCGCGAGCCGCGGCCTCTGCCACGGATGGTGATCAATCCGGATGTCAAGGATATTTTCGGGTTCAAATACGACGATTTCCGGCTTGAGGGCTACGACCCCCATCCGCATATACCCGGCAAGGTGAGCGTATGAGTGTTACGATTATTGTGGCCGTCTGCGGCGCGGAGCGTGCCATCGGCCGCGGCGGCGACATGCTGTTTCATCTGCGCGACGACCTGCGTCATTTCAAGGCACTGACCACGGGGCATCCCGTGGTGATGGGCCGTAAGACCTACGAGAGTCTGCCGCGCCGTCCGCTGCCCGGGCGGCTGAATGTGGTGATAACGCGCAACGGCGAGTACGCGCTCCCGGAGGGCGCAGTGCGCTGCGCCTCGTTAGAAGAGGCGTTGGCGACGGCTGCGCACGCCGAGGGCGGCGAGGAGACGTTTGTGATTGGCGGCGGCGAGATTTACCGCGCGGCTATGAGCGTTGCTGATCGCCTGGTTATCACGGAGATACCGGCTGATGCGCCCGCGGATGCCGACACGTTTTTCCCGGAGATTTCTGCTGAGGAGTGGACCGTTGCCGATGCCACGGAGACGGTGTGCGATTCCGCCACGGGTGTGCCGTTCCGCGTGGTCACGTACCGCCGCCGCTGACGCGCGCGGAACATGAGGTATATAGACATTGAAAGTGCGCTACTTCACAGTAACGCACCTCCCTCATAACCAAAATTCAAGTATATATGTCTAACAATACGTTTTCAAATAGTCTGTCGTAAGTATGTGGTGCTCAGTGAGATGCGGACACGATAGGTGCGTGCAGCCGAAATACGCCGCGCGGGCGATAGGGCTATGGGGTGCAATTTCAGCGTCATGGGCCTATGGCTGTGGTCCATCACTGAGGCGGATGATTTCAAAAAAATATGTTTATCGGGGAAAGCATCAAGGGAAACAAGTCTTAAAGCATTAATCGGTTTTAGGTGGGACGCCGTCAGGTGGGCGGCGACGTATGCTTTCCTGCGCACAAAGGTAATACAAATAAGTGCTGAAAGCACGAAAAATCCGTTAAAAATAGTTAATGCCGATAATAATTCTCAAAAAAAGGTAAAGGACGCGCCGAAAAGAGCCGACGAGAGCGGTTTCGGGACGCCCGCACAATGGTTTTGTGGAGACGTCGGCGGCAGGCGGAAATCGCAAAAATGGTGCCGGAGGTTTGGAGGGAAAGAGAAAAAGATGTATATTTGTGGTGGACAAATACATAACTACTTATGAAGACTGGAAAAGCCATAACCAATAAGAAAGTCACGACCGACAACAAAGATAGCGAGACGCCCGCCAAGCCCCGCGCCACGAAGGCCAAAGCCCCCAAAGCGACGAAGGCCGCCAAGCCCGCTGCCAAAAGCGTGAAGGCCGATAAGCCCGCCGCCAAGGCTGCGAAGGCTCCCGCCAAGACTGCGAAAGCACCTCGGAAGAAGAAGATGCTGAGCATCCTTCGCAACGACCCGTGGCTCGAGCCGTACGCCGCCGCCATCGAGGGCCGCCACGAGGACGCCATCCGCCGCGAGCGAGAACTGCTGAGCGGAGGTGCACGTAGCCTCGACGGCTTCGCCAACGCCCACAACTACTTCGGCCTGCACCGCAATGCCGATGGCACGTGGGTGTTCCGCGAGTGGGCGCCGCACGCCACCTCGATCTTTCTCATCGGCGACTTCGACGGCTGGAAACCGATACCGGCCTACGAGCTCCACCGCCTCGACGGCGGCGTCTGGGAGCTGACGCTGCCGGCCGATGCCCTTCACCACGGCGACTTCTACAAGATGCTGGTGCGCTGGGACGGCGGCGAAGGCGAGCGCATTCCGGCCTATGCCACGCGCGTTGTCCAGGACCCGCAGACGGCGATTTTCTCGGCGCAGGTATGGGCACCCGAGCAGCCTTACAGCTGGCAGGTGAACGACTTTGTGACCGACGTCAAGCCGCTGCTCATCTACGAGTGCCACATCGGCATGGCGCAGGACCGCGAGGGCGTGGGCACCTACCGCGAGTTCATGGAGAACATCCTGCCGCGCATCCACGCCGACGGCTACAACGCCATCCAGATTATGGCCATCCAGGAGCATCCCTACTACGGCTCGTTCGGCTATCACGTCAGCAATTTCTTCGCGGCGAGCAGCCGCTTCGGCACGCCCGAGGACCTGAAGGCGCTCATCGACCGCGCCCACGAGCTTGGCATCGCCGTGATCATGGACATCGTCCACAGCCATGCCGTCAAAAACGAGACGGAGGGCCTGGGACGCCTCGACGGCTCGTATGACCTGTATTTCTACGGCGACTCGCGGCGCGAGCATCCGGCCTGGGACTCGCTGTGCTTCGACTATGGCAAGACCGAGGTGCTCCACTTCCTGCTCTCCAACTGCAAATACTGGCTCGAGGAGTACCGCTTCGACGGCTTCCGCTTCGACGGCGTGACCTCGATGCTCTACTACAGCCACGGCCTGGGCGAGTCGTTCGGCTCGTACGGCGACTACTACAACGGCGGTCAGGACACGAACGCCATCACCTATCTGACGCTCGCCAACAAGCTGATACACAGCATCAACCGCCACGCCATCACCATCGCCGAGGAGATGAGCGGCATGCCAGGACTGGCACTGCCCTTCGCCGATGGCGGCATGGGCTTCGACTACCGCATGGCCATGGGCATCCCCGACTATTGGATCAAGACCCTTAAGGAGAAGAAAGACGAGGACTGGCATCCCACCTCGATTTTCTGGGAGCTGACCAACCGCCGCTCCGACGAGAAAACCATCTCCTACGTCGAGAGCCACGACCAGGCGCTCGTGGGCGACAAAACCGTCATCTTCCGCCTGATCGACAAGGAGATGTACTGGCACATGATGGTCGGCGACGACAACTTCACCGTCGGCCGCGGCATGGCGCTCCACAAGATGATACGCTTGGTGACGCTGGCCACAATCAACGGAGGCTACCTCAACTTCATGGGCAACGAGTGGGGCCATCCCGAGTGGATCGACTTCCCGCGCGAGGGCAACGGCTGGAGCTACAAGTATGCGCGCCGCCAGTGGAATCTCGTGGACAATCCCAACCTCAAATATCATTTCCTCAACGCCTTCGACAATGCGATGATCGAGCTCATCGGCGGCGTCTACAACTTCCAGACGCTGCCGGTGCGCAAGCTGTGGGAGAAGGACGACGACCAGGTGCTGGCCTTCATGCGCGGCGACCTCGTGTTCGTCTTCAACTTCAGCCCTACGGAGAGCTATTCGGGCTACGGCATCCTCGCTCCGGCGGGCAAATACCGCCCCGTTCTCGACACCGACGCGCCGCGCTTCGGAGGCTACGGCAACATCGACGACAGCGTCGAGCACTTCACCCAGCCCGACGCCCTCTATGCCCCGGCGGGCGTGGAGTGGCTGCGGCTCTATCTGCCGGCCCGCACGGCCATGGTGCTCCGCCGCATGAAATGACGGGCGCGCCAACATGAAGAATTAACAATCAATCAACAGCCGCGCCACGGGGGCTGCCATGGCGAGCTCGCGGGCGCGGCTTCTGTATCACGATGAACACCGATGCGTGACTTTTTCTGCGAACTCCTCTCGAATTTTGATTTTCTGAGTGCCGCCCGAGCGCACGCCATGTCGCTGTGGGTGGCATTGTTGGCGCTGGCCGTCTTCGCCATCGCGGCCTATCAGGCATGGAGCAAGGTGCTGGTGCCCGTTATCAACACCATCACCAAGTGGACCAACAATAAGTGGGACGACGTCGTGCTGGCACCCTCCGTGCTCCGCGCTTTCGGACAGCTGTTTCCGGCGCTGATCGTCCACCACTACCTGGCCGGAATCTTCACCGACAATGCCGAGAGCCACACTTACATCTGGGTGGACAAACTGACCGTCGTCTACATCGTGTGGGCCGTGTGGTTCCTGGTTATCAGACTGTTGAAGCAGCTGTATGCCCAGCTTGTCGAGGATAAGAAGCTCGCGGAGCACTCCACGAAAGGCCTGCTGCAGATGTTCCAGATTCTGCTGAGCGGCTTCACTGTGATTATCGCCATAAGCGTGCTGATCGGCCGCAGTCCCGGCGCCGTGCTCGCCACCCTGGGCGCGTCCACGGCCATCCTCATGCTGGTGTTCAAGGACTCCATCCTGGGCCTCGTGGCCGGCGTGCAGCTCTCCGCCAACAAGATGCTGAAGAAGGGCGACTGGATTGTCGTCAACTCCAGCGGCGCCAACGGCGAGGTCGAGGACGTGAGCCTCACCACCGTGAAGGTGCGCAACTGGGACGAGAGCATCACCACCATCCCGCCGTATAAGCTTGTGTCAGAGAGCTTTCAGAACTATGCGAACATGCGCGACGGCGGCGGCCGGCAGGTGCGCCGCGCCATCCACATCGATCTCAACAGCGTGCGTTTCCTGACGCCGCAGGAGATGGAAGAGCTTGTTGCAGAGGGATTTATGGAGAAACCGGTGCCGGCAGCGGGCAGCTCCGACGCCGTGAACATACGCCTCCTGCGCCACTATCTGGAGCGCATGATACTCCGCAACGAGAATGTGCGGGATGATATGCGCATGATGGTCAGACAGTTGCAGCCGACGGCACAGGGTCTGCCCGTCGAGTTGTTCTTCTTCGTGAAGCAGACCGAATGGACGTCGTTCGAGGCCGTGCAGAGCGATATCTTCGACGAGGTTTATGCCGTGGTCAACCGCTTCGGCCTGCGCCTCTATCAGCTGCCCACGGACGCGTCGGCGGTGACGCGCTGAGCCTACTGAATCAGCGGGCGGCAGAGGCGGATGCCGGGGCGCACGTGGAGGGAGAAGGCGGCGAAGCGGCTGCCCGAGCCTTCGTATTTGATGTGATACCAGCCCTGGCCCAGGAAATCGAGGGTGAAAACGGCCTCGGTGAGAGGCTCCGGGCGCTCGCCGTTGACGACGAAGACGGGGCTCGGTGTGAGGCGCTCGATGATGTGTAAGTCGTTGCCTTTCTTGGTGATAGCTAATGCTGCCGTGCCGTTCGAACCCATGTCGGGGAGACCGACGCGGCGTATGAGGACGTCGCCGGAGTCAAGACACTCGCAGCAGATTCCGGGCTCGGCGTCGGGGTCGCCCGGGATGAACCATGCGCTGAGCAGATGAGTGTCGACGGGGCCGAGCGATGACGGCCGCGCGCAGAGGGCCACCACGGCGGCGGCCACCACGGTGAGGATGACGTAGAATTCGACGGACTGGAATATGCTGAGGATGACCATAATCGTAAATTTTTTGCGTGATCTCGCGGGAACGTGAGCGGGGTGGGGGAATTTTTCCCGCGGTTTGATTTGCAAAGTTGCACATTTTTGTTGAACTTTGCAAGCGTATGGGCATCATATGGAAGACATTGGGTATGATGATGAGCGCCGCCGGGGAGGTGGCGGCTCCGCGCACATGCTATCTTTGCGGCACGCATCTTGCTGTGAATGAGGATTTTCTGTGTCTCGGATGCCTGACGTCGCTTCCGCGCACAAACTATCACCGCGACCCGTATAACGACCTTCAGCGGCGATTCCTCCACCTGCGCCACCCGGTGCGCGCCGCCGCGTGGTGCTATTACAGCCGCCGCAGCGAGCTGAGCCGGCTGATTCATGCCGTGAAATACCACGACTCCGCGGCCTTGGGACGTTGGATGGGGCGCTGTTTCGCCGAGGAAATCGTGCCGGAAGGCTTTCTAAACGATGTGGATATGCTCATTCCCGTTCCGCTGAACTGGCGCAAGCGGCTGCTGCGCCATTACAACCAGGCCGCCGAGATTGCGTGCGGCATCGCCGAGGTCAGCGGCACGCCCGTGGCGGAGGTGATGACGGCGCGCGCCCACTCCAGCCAGACGCGCCTGTCGGGGAGCATGCGCCGCCGCAATGTGAGCGCCGAGCTATACGCCGTGCGCCGTCCCGAACTCATTCCGGCGGGTGCCAACATCGCCGTCGTCGATGACATCTGCACAACCGGCGCCACGCTCTCGACCGTCATCGGCGCCATCCTGCGCGACTGCCCGGACACCGGCACCGTCACGGTGCTGACGCTGGGCGCCACGCTCTTCCACTGACGCGATTCAGACTGCGGCAGGCGGTCCCTGGTGCACCTCCACCTGGTCGGTAGCGGCGGCGAGGAGGCCGAGGCCGAAGTCGGCCATAGCGCTGGTAATGTGCTCGGTGACAGCGGCCTGGATGGCGCTGTAGGCGTTGAAGTCGGTGGTGTTGGTGAAGCACCAGATCTGCATCGGGATGCCGTCGGCCGTCGGCTCGAGCACCTGCACGAGGATGCGCTGGTCGGCGCTGATGTGCGGGTTCGACGAGAGATAGAGCACGAGATAGGCGCGGAAGAGGCCGAGGTTGGTCTCCGTGGTGCCGTTGACGGGACGCAGGCCGGTGCCGACGGTCCACTGCCCTGCAGATGTGTCGGCCTGCAGCTTTTGGATGTAGCCGTTCAGAACGGGATAGCGCGCGGCGATGTCGGCGAGCATCTTCGGCGTGCAGGGGTGAACGGAGCCGGGGTCGAGAGGGAACGACTGGAGGATGCGCCGCACGCCGCTGTCGCTCATGCCGCGCCAGTTCTGGAACGAGTTGGAAATCAGGTTGTAAGGCGGCACGGTGACCACGGTATTGTCCCAGTTGCGCACCTTCACGGTGGTGAGACTCACATAGGTGACTATGCCGTTGGCGGGCGTTCCGGGCACCACGATCCAGTCGCCGACATGGAGCATGTCGTTCTCGGAGAGCTGGATGCCGGCCACGCAGCCGAGGATGGAGTTCTTGAAGATGAGCATGAGGGCGGCGGCGAAGGCGCCGAGGCCGGCCAGGAGTGCGGCGGGACTCTTGTGGACGAGGATGCTCACGCAGACGATGAGCGTGATGATCCAGATGATGCCCGTGACCACGTTGAGGATGCCCTTGAGGGGGAGGTTGCGGGTGTTCACGCGCTCGTCATAGCGGTTGAAGCAGAACGAGAGAACGGCGTTGAGGCCGATGGTGAAGGTCACGATGAGGTAGATCTCCACCCACATGGTGATGTCGCGGAGCACCAGCGAGTGTCGGTTGAAGGCGAAGGGGATGAGGGCCATGAACACCAGCGGCGGGATGACGTGGAAGCACTTGGCCAGCAGGCGTTCGCGCAGAATCTCCGAGGCGACGGAGCCGTGGCGCAGGCTCACCATCTTGCGCGTGAACCCCAGCAGTCCGCGGCGCAGAATCATGCCGATGGCGAGGGCTATGATGGTGATAGCCACGACATAAAGCGTTTCCTGAGCGGAAGAGTTTCCGTCCAGGTCAATCCAGTGGAGGACGTGGTTGACGCCGCGCATCACCCACGCCGCAATATCATGTGATGGGATAACAGAGGGGGCGTTCTCGGCCACCATAGTTCCCATGTCCGTGAGGAGCAGCATAATGCAATAAATGATAGATGAGACTTATCATTACAACAAGTGCTGCGGCGTTTTGGTTTTCGGAGCTATGGCGGCGCGGGGACGCGGGAGGCGATTATTCGCCGAATGGGGGCGGATTTATTCGCTGATTGATAGCGGATTATTCGCCGGCGACAACCTTTGCGAGGGTCCAGAGGCCCTGTTTGTTGCGGATGAATTCGAAGGTGTACTCAACGTATGAGTCAACCCAGCCGCAGTCGAGGTATGCCTTGTTGTACTGGAGCTCGCCCCAGCTCTGATACCACTCGTCATCGCCTTTGGGAGCGGGAGTCATGGCCTTGAAGTTGCCGGTCTTGAGGATGTCGGCGAACTTGGCGCGCTGGGCCTCGTCCACGGCCAGACGCGAGTCGAGGAAAGCCTGGTCGGTGTTGAATTTCTCGATAAAAGTCTTGAAGGCCTCGGGAGCTTTGTTGCAGGGAGCGGAGGCAGCTTCCATCTTTTTGACGGTGGCGTTCACCTCGGCGGCAGTCTGCGCGTTGGCGGCCAGGGAGCAGCCCAGGAAGAGGGCTACAACAGCTATGATACGGAAGATTTTCATGTGAATGAGGTTTATTATTTTTGTTGTTGTAATCAATTGCGGGATAACGGCTCAGGATGCAATGTAAGATATTGCGCCCCAGAAGGTTGCGAAGACGGCGAGCAGCGCGAGGGCGGCCACCGTGCAGGTTATCGAGAGGTTGCGCCAGGCGCCGCGGCGGGCGCACCAGCCTATTACACCGGCGAGGAAGCCGAGGATTCCGCAGACCAGCGAGGTGCGGTATTCGAAGGGAAGCATGAGCCATCCGCCCACCGTGAAGAGCAGGCTCAGCACGGCCATGGGTATGCGGCGGCTGCGGCGACGCGGCGGCTTGGCCGGCGTAGTCTCGGGGGCCTCGGCGGGCGCCTGCGACGTTGCCCCGGAGACCTCCTGTGTCGTTTGGGTCAGTATGTCTTTGTCTTCAGTATTGTCCATTTTTGGGATGCGGCGACAGCTTTTCACCGCAAAGATACGTAAAAAATTTATAATCCTTTACTATTAAAGACAGATTTTAAGGGAAATGGTTTAGTGGTGGCGGCGGTAATCGCGGTCAGTAGTCCCAGGAGACGCCGGTTTTGATGATTCGCGCCGGGTTGCCGGCCATAACGGAGCCGGGAGGACAGCTCTTTGTCACGACGCTGCCGAAGCCGAGGATGGAGTCGTCGCCGATCTCAGCGCTTTTCAGGATGCTGACGTTCTGGCCGATCCACACGTGCTTGCCGAGCACGATGTCGCGGGCCGGATTGGCTATCTTGCCGTCGACGAGCACCTTGTGGGAGTCGTGGTTGCGGACGACGATGTTGTTGGAGAACATGCACCGTTCGCCGACCGTGATGTCGGCATCCTTTGCGACGAAGTCGACGCGGCGCACGCCCGCGTTTCTGCCGATGATCACCGTCGAGTTGCCTTCCATCGTCACTGTCGCGCCGCCGAGCAGCCGCGCCGCCTCCTGGAAAATGAGGCTGTTGTTGTCGCCGAGGAGAGCGATGCGGGCGCCGTTGATGCTGCAACGGTTTTCGATTTGGACGCAACTTCCGGGCGAGATGTAGATTTTGGAACGCCTCAGCCGGGCGTCGGGCGCAATGTGCAGCTCGCCGTCGCCGACGATGTGGACGCGGTTGCGGCCGCGCAGGTAGTGTCTGAGAGCGGTGATGAATGTGCGGAGTAATCCCATGACGGATAGGTTTTTAAGGGTGAAGCAGCAAGGCCGGCGACGGGGACCGGCGCGCGGTCCGTGCTTTGCAAAGCTACGCAATTCCGCCGACATCCGCAACATTTTAGTGCGATAATATTCAGTTTTTTAGCAATAACGGGTTGATTGTTGATAAATATTCGTACCTTTGTGGCTGAAGACGCCACGGAACGGCGTCACGCCTGATGCATAATACCAATCACCTCAGAAAATACTAATCACCCGTACAATGACTTTGAAATCTATTTTGGCGGCCGCCACGTTTGTGGCCGTGACCACAGCTCCCTCGGCATGGGCGGCCACCGACTATGCCGGCAAATATCCCGGCTATCAGCTGGCCTACGACGAAAACTTCGACGACCCCGCCACGCTCGACCGCAACTTCAACTTCGAAAACGGCTACTGCCGCAACAACGAGAACCAGTATTACCGCCGCGAGAACGCCTCTGTCTCCAACGGCAACCTTGTCATCAAAGCCGAGCGCTGCTCGCAGTTCTGGGACGGCGGCAAAAAAATGGATTTCTACTCATCGTCGGTGAAGAGTAACGCCCGCTACCACTACGGCGTGTGGGAGACGCGTGCCAAGATACCCGTCGGCTCCGGCCTCTGGCCCGCCATCTGGGGCACCGGCAACACCCGCGACTGGCCCGCCGCCGGCGAAATCGACATCCTCGAGTATTACAACTTCGGCCTCCACGCCAACGTGGCCTGGGGCGACACCTGGCAGAGCCCCGTCTGGGATGCCGGCTACTTCGGCATGGACCAGTTTGCCTCGAACTTCGCCGACGAATACCACACCTGGCGCATGGAGTGGGACCACAACACAATCCGCCTCTACGTCGACGACCGCTTGCTCAAGGAGACCAAGCTCTCGCGCACATTCAACAGCGACGGCTACAACCCCTACCGCGACGAGAATAACGGCTTTGACATCTGGCTGAACCTGGCCATCGGCGGCGACAACGGCGGTGACTACAGCGCACTGCAGGAAGCATACTATTACATCGACTATACGCGCGTTTACACACCCGAGAACACCGACGCCGCCCTGACGCTGCGCATCTCGCGCGCACAGGCCCTTCTGGACAAATACCCCGATGCCGCCGATTCCAAGCGCACTGCCTTACAGGCCGCCATCGCCGCCGCCGAGTCGAACAAGGGCAAGGACTACGACACCATGGACGCCGCGCTCGACGCCCTCCAGTCGGCCATCGACGCCTTCGGCACCGGCAAGGACAACACCCCCGCCGGCATCGCCGCCGAGCAGCTGCCCCTCAACCGCGAGTTCGCGCTGCTCCACGAATACTCCAACTCGACACTGCGCGCCGGATGGTATCAGGCCTCCGAGGACGACGACAAGTGGGCCAAAAAGAGCCTGCTGACCATCGCCGACGGCGCTGAAGAAAGCAGCTATCCCGCCGCCTTCACCCTCGTCAAAGCGCCCGGTGCCGTGGACGGCTACAACCTGCGTACCGCCGACGGCAGCTATGTCTACCGCGACCGCTGGTATCTGCTCGTCACCGAGACGGAGCCCTCCGCCGACACCCGCTGCACCAACGACTATCTGTTCACCACCGAGAAAGACAACGACGGATACATCTATATAAAGAACCTCGGCAGCGGCAAATACTTCGGCACCGACAACAACTGGTCATGGTCGCGCGTCTACTCCGACAAGGAGAAGAACGAGCGTGCCCGCTTCCTCGTGAAATATATCGCCGACGACGCCTCCGGCTTCAACGCCGGCCAGAAGTATGCCTTCGAACACAAGGCCACAGGCCACCTCCTCACCGCCGGCTGGCACCAGCTCGAGGGTGAGACCGAGGCCATCAAGGACATCCTGCTCACCGCCAAGAACGAGAAACTCGACGACGCAGCCTACGCCCGCCGCTTCATCTTCGTGGACGCTCCCTCCGGCGCCGAAGACGACTCCTACTACAACGTGCGCACCGAGTTCGGCGACTACCTCTACTGCGACACCTGGCTTGTGAAGCTCACCCATGAGACCACGCCGTCCGCCGCCGACCTGCGCTCGTCGGCCTACCTGTTCCGCCCCGAGAAGAACGCCAACGGCGACGTGCTCATCCGCTCGCACCACTCCTGGGACGGCAACAACTACTTCGGCACGGACGACACATGGTCGTGGGCACGCGTCTTCGGCAACAAGGCGCCCGAGCACCCCAACTCGCTGTTCGCCCTCTATGACGGCCCCATCACCGCCGTCAATGCCGTTGAGAGCGCCCGCGCCGAGGCCACCGTTGCCGTCAGCGCCGGCGTGCTCACCATCAGCGGCATGGACGTGCAGACCCTGCGCGTCTACACCCTCACCGGCGTTCCCGCGCTGAGCGTTCACGCCGCCACGGCCAACGTCTCCGCCCTGCCCCGCGGCATCTACATCGTGGAAGCCCTCAGCGCCGACGGCACCCAACCCCTCCGCCGCACCGTCCGCCTCTGATCCCGCCCCTCCCTTAATCCCCTTAATAATAAATTTTGTCAGGTTTTTACATGCAAAAACTTGACAAAATTTATTATCTCTATTCGCCGACAGGGCTTGGCCGCGCAATGCCGGCCGGCAGAATCAACCCGTGTCGGAGTACGTGTCGAGATGGCGAAAGATGGCGAAAGAGGGAGGGGGAGGAGAAAAAAGTGGGGGAAAGGTTCACGCGTCAGAAAGATTTTTTGTAACTTTGCATGATTCAGCGGTTCGGCATCATCGGCAACGCCCCGGCGCTGGTCGAGGCGGTGGCGCGTGCCGTGCGCGTGGCGCCCATTGACCTGAGCGTGCTGGTCACGGGCGAGAGCGGCGCCGGCAAGGAGTTCTTCCCCCAGATTATCCATGCTTACAGCGCCCGCAAGCACTCGAAGTACATCGCCGTGAACTGCGGCGCCATCCCGGAGGGCACGATCGACTCGGAACTCTTCGGCCACGAGAAGGGCTCGTTCACGGGTGCCGTGGCCTCGCGCAAGGGATACTTCGAGGAGGCCGACGGAGGCACGATCTTCCTGGACGAGGTAGCCGAGCTGCCTCTCACCACCCAGGCACGCCTGCTGCGTGTGCTCGAGACGGGCGAATTTCTGAAGGTGGGCTCGTCGACGGTGCAGAAGACGAACATCCGCGTGGTGGCCGCCACCAACGTCGACCTGCAGAAGGCCATCGCCAACGGCACGTTCCGCGAGGACCTGTTCTATCGTCTTTCGACGATTCAGATTGTGGTGCCCCCGCTGCGTGACCGCGGCAACGACATCATGATGCTCACGCGCAAGTTCGCCATGGACTTCGCCGAGCGCTACCGCACGCCGGCCATCACGTTTTCCGACGATGCCCGCGCGGCCCTGCTCCATTACCGCTGGCCGGGCAATGTGCGCCAGCTCAAGAATGTGGTGGAGCAGACGGCGCTGTTCGAGGCCGGTCACACCGTCAGCGGCGAGGTGCTGGCCTCCTATCTGCCGGCGGTGACCACAACCTACATGCCGGCGGCACAGTGCGCCGAGACGGCCGGCGCCACGTCCTACGCCCGCGAGCGCGAGATGCTCTTCAACATGATTTTCTCGCTGCGCAGCAAAATCGATGAGCTGACGGCGCGTCTCGACCGCGAGACCACGCCGCTGACAGCCACGTCGCCGGTCGTGGACGACGGCGGCACGTACTCGCGCCCGCGCTCGTCGGTGCCCGCCCTCACCGACTACGGCACCATCACGCCCACGCCGCCTGCCGGCAGCGAGTCGGACGAGCGGCGCCGAATCATCGACGCCCTCGAGCGCCACAAGGGTCTGCGCCGCGCCGCCGCCGAAGACCTGGGCATCTCCGAACGGACGCTCTACCGCAAGATACGCGACCTGGGCCTCGAAAACTACTGACCCCCGGTCCTCAGACATAATCTCTCCTCAAAATCCTCCAGTTAATAAACTCATCTCTTCACGTTGAAAGCCAAGCTATTACTTCTCTTCGTATTCCTCATAGGCTGCTGCATGCCGGCGTGCATCCCCTCGTTCAAGCTGAACGGGTCGGCGCTGGACTATACCGTCTACAAAACCATCCGCGTGGGCGAGTTCCCCATACGCGCCGCGCTGGTCTATGCCCCTCTGCAGCAGACTTTTGAGAACAACCTCCAGGACTATATCCAGCGCAACACGCGCCTGCAGCTGACCGACTCGTCCTCGGACCTCGAAATCGAGGGCGAAATCACCGGCTACGCCCTCTCGCCGCAGGCCGTCACCGAAGACGCCTACGCCTCAAAGACGCGTCTCACCATCACCGTGCGCGTGAAATACACCGACAACCGCAAGGACACCAACAACATAGACCAAAGTTTCTCAGCCTACCGCGACTTCGACGCCACGGAGCTGTTAGTGGACGTTCAGGACCAGCTCTGCGAGGAAATCTCGAAAGAGCTTGTCGACCTGATTTTCAACGCCACCCTCGGCAACTGGTGAGCGCCGCTTCGCCCGCCTTGGTCAACATAAACGCATAAAAAAAGCCCATGAAAGCTCCATCAAGACACCCCTACTTCCCGTATCCGGCCATGCAGCTGCTCAAAGAGCAGGGCAGGGCGCTGGACGGCGCGCGCCTTGACGCGCTCAAGCTGAGCGTGGCGCTGAACGCCGCGGACCCGCGCGCCGTGGCGCTGTATGTGGACCTTGACGGAGACGACTGGCTGCACATCTACCCGGCCGCAGAGGCTCCGGCGCCCATGTCGACGGTCGACGCCATCGACACGTTCCTGGAGACCTACGGCCGCAGCACTCCGCAGGAGGAGGCCCTGCTCGAGCGCATGATTTTCAATCCCGTGCCGGAGTATTCGCAGGTCCTCGCCGCGCAGGCCGCCTCCGAAGGCGAGGCTCCGGTCGCCGAAAAGGCGCCGGCCGCGCCCGCAGAGAAACCCGCTCCCGCTGCCGAGAAAGCCGCTCAGCCTCAGAGCCAGGAGGAAATCATCGACAACTTCCTGGCCACGCATCCGGACGAAACGGCGCCGGCCCCGGCGCCCGCCGCCCAACCGGAAGCCGCAGGCTCCCGGCACGGTCAAACACGCGCGCCCGAGCCCGCCGCCCCGGTTGCCCCGGCTCCCGCTCCCGCCCCGGCACACGCCGCGGCCGTCGAGCAACCCACGCTCTCCGAGTCTTTGGCCCAAATTTTCATCCGTCAGGGCCGTTATGAGCGTGCTTTTGAGATTATTTCCGCTTTAAATTTGAAAAATCCAGAAAAAAGTGTTTACTTTGCAGACCAATTGCGTTTTCTGCAAAAGGTTATTGCACTGCAACAGCGCCGTAAGGCCGCGCGTGAGAGCTGAAATGTGAGCCCGCCCGCAACGGCTTATGCTGTTGTCTGTGCCCGTAACGTGTTTAATAATAACAACTTAATCAATTAATAATTTAAAATGTTTGTAGTATTTGTAATCCTGACAGTGATTGTGTCTGTCCTGATGATTCTGATTGTGTTGGTACAGAAATCCAAAGGCGGAGGTCTGTCATCACAGTTTGGCGGCGGAAACCAGGTTCTTGGCGTACGCGGCACCAACACTTTCCTGGAGAAGACAACATGGACTCTCGCTGTCCTGATTCTTGTTCTCTCAGTTTGCTGCGCCTACACCATGCCGAGCACGAGCAACGAGACCGCCGTTCGCGCCAACGCCAAAGAGGTTGCCACCGCCCCGGCTGCCCAGGGCAACACATTTGACACCAAGGCCGCACCCAAAGAGGCTCCCGCCGCTGCCGCTCCTGCTGCCGAAGCTGCTGCACCTGCCGCCGCTCCCGCCGCTGACGCCAAGGCTGCTCCCGCTGCCGCACCCGCTGCTGAACCCGCAAAATAAAATAGCGAGACGTGACAGCCCCGCGGGGCTGCATGCCTCTTTCGGTCTCAATACTTTTCAGGCCGGCAGACTCTCACAGGCCTGTTGGCCATGACTTGTTTATCCACTGCCCATGAACCGCAAGGACTTTGAAATAATGGCGCCCGTGGGCTCTTACGAGAGCCTCCACGCCGCCATCAGCGCCGGCGCCGACGCGATATACTTCGGCGTCGGCGGCCTGAACATGCGCTCGCGCTCGTCGGTGAACTTCACCCTCGACGACCTGCGCGCCATCGCCGCCGAGTGCTCGGCCCACGGAGTGCGCACCTACCTCACCCTCAACATTGTCCTCTTCGACAACGACCTGGAGGCGGCGCGCGCCACCGTCGACGCCGCCCGCGAGGCCGGCATCTCGGCCATCATCGCCGCCGACATGGCCATCATCCTCTACGCCCGCTCGGTGGGCATGGAGGTGCATATGTCCACGCAGGTGAACATCACCAACTACGAGGCCCTGCGCTTCTACGCACAGTGGGCCGACGTGATGGTGCTGGCGCGCGAGCTGAACATGGAGCAGGTGAGCGAAATCCACCGCCGCATCGTCGAGGATGACCTGCGCGGCCCCTCCGGACGTCCCGTCGCCATCGAGATGTTCTGCCACGGTGCCCTGTGCATGGCCGTCTCCGGAAAGTGCTATATGTCTCTGCACGAGATGGATTCGTCGGCAAACCGCGGCGCCTGCACTCAGATCTGCCGGCGCGCCTACACGCTCACCGACGCAGACACCGGCGACCAGATCACGGTCGACAACAAGTATCTGATGTCGCCCAAGGACCTCAAGACCGTCCACTTCCTCAACAAGATGGTCGACGCCGGCGTGCGTGTGTTCAAAATCGAAGGCCGTGCGCGCGGCCCCGAGTATGTGCGCCGGACCGTGGAGGTCTACAACGAGGCCCTGAACGCCATCTGCGACGGCACGTACGCCACCGACGCGATGATTGCCGACTGGGACGCACGCCTCAGCCAGGTCTTCAACCGTGGTTTCTGGGACGGCTACTACCTTGGCCGCCGCCTGGGCGAGTGGAGCCGCAAATACGGCTCGTCGGCCACGCACGTCAAGGAGTATGTGGCCAAGGGCGTGAAGTATTTCTCGAACCTCGGCGTCGGCGAATTCCTCATGGAGGCCGACCAGCTGCGCGTGGGCGACGAGGTAGTCATCACCGGCCCCACAACCGGCGCCCTCATCGTCAAAGTCGACGACATCCGCGTCGACTGCAGGAGCGTCGACCGCGCCGTGAAAGGCGACGCCTTCTCCATCGCCGTCCCCGCTAAGATACGCCCCTCCGACCGCCTCTACCGCTGGGTGCCCGTCGCCGACAAACCGCGCCACAAGCGCTTCTGACCTCTTTTCTCACATTTAATCTCATCTCCCCCTCAAAAAACTTCCTCCCCCGTTATGAGCGATTTTGCAAACTGGTGCCGCAGATATATCAGCGTGCTCTTTGTGGTGGTGGCCGCCGTGCTGCTTTACCTGGTGTTCTTCTCCGACAATTCAATGATGCAGGTCTATGCCTACAACCGCACCATCGACTCGCTGCGCCACGAGATTGCGGTGCAGACCGACACCATGAACCACTATTTCAAACTCAACGAAGAGCTCGACAACCGTGAGCCCGAGGCCATCGAACGCGTCGTGCGCGAGAACTTCAACATGTGCCGCGAGGACGAGGAAGTCTTTGTCTGCGAGTGAGTTACGCATAAAACACATACCCTGACCAAAATGAAGAAAACACTGATAGACACCGCCATGTATCTGGGTCTGGTGCTGGTGATGGTGGGCATCATTCTGCCGCTGTTTATGGGCCCGCAGACAATGCTCTACAAGTATCTGTTTGCCGCCGGCGCCGTGCTCATCCTCATTGCGCGCGTGCTGACCACCTACCGCGGCCCGCACCTGCGCGTGAAACGCCTGAGCCGCATCCTGGTGTGGAGCGCCCTGTTCTACTGCACCGGCGCCTTCTTTATGTTCTATTCGCCCAAGCCGCAGGACTGGCTGGCCTTCGTGCTCGCCGGCGCCGTGATTCAGTGCTATGTCTCCATAGCCATGCCGCGCGCCATGCGCAAGAGCCTCGAAGAAGACCGCGCCAAGGCCGACACGAAAAAGAAGAAATGAGCCGCATACTCTTTGTCTCCGACATGGACGGCACGCTGCTGAATGCCGAAGCGAAGCTGTCGGCACGCTCCCGCGAACTCATCAGCGAACTCACCGACGAGGGCGCGTACATCACCGTCGCCACGGCGCGCACGCCCGCCACCGTCCAGGTACTGCTTGAGGGCACGCGCATGCGCCTGCCCGCTATCGTCATGACCGGCGCCGCACTCTGGCACACCGACACACAGCAATACAGCCACGTCCACTACCTCCCGCCCGACCAGTATGAGGCCATCGACAACGCCTTCCGCGAGGCCGGCGTCTCGCCCTTCATCTATTGCCTCGGCGCCGACCAGCACCTCCACGTCTACCACCGCGAGCCCCACATGATACCCGCCGAGACACAGTTCGTGGCCGAGCGCAGACATCTGGCCCTCAAAGAGTTCCACATCGGCGAGATACCGCCCGCGAGCGACGACACCCACCGCGTGCTCCAGTTCGCCATGGGCACCGAAGAGGCAGTGCGCACCGCCGCCGAACGCCTGCGCGAAGTCACCCACTGCCAGGTGTCGTTCTACCGGGACACGTACACCGACGCCTGGATCCTCGAAGTCTACGCCCCCGGCGTGTCCAAGGCCGCGGCAATCCTGCGCATGAAAGAGCACATCGGCGCCGACCGCGTCATCGTCTACGGCGACAACCTCAACGACATCTCCATGTTCGAGATAGCCGACACCGCCATCGCCGTCGACAACGCGCTGCCTGCGGCCAAAGAAGCCGCCGATGCCGTCATCGGCCTCAACACCACCGACGCCGTGGCCCGCTCCATGGCCGCCATCTACCGCGGCTCCGCCGACTGACCGGCCGGAGCACCTTCGACCACGACACATAAAAATACAGCAAAGCCCGTGAGCGGATGCTCGCGGGCTTTGCTGTATGGAGTTGACTGTTAAGAGGCTGTTGCTCAGGCCTCGACGGCGCGGAGCTGCTGCACGTAAACGGCCTTCATCATCTTCTTGCGGTTGACAACGGAGGGTTTCTGGAAAGCCTGGCGGCTGCGGAGTTCTTTGGTGACGCCGGTTTTCTCGAATTTACGTTTGAATTTCTTGAGGGCACGCTCAATGTTCTCGCCTTCTTTAACTTGTACGATAATCATTTTTTGTTGTAAGGGGTTTTATTTTGTTTATTATTTTGATATTCAGAGCGAAAGGCGGGGTGCGACCGCCACGAAGGGGCGCACTCCATGCCATTAGCGGGGCAAAATTAGTAATTTTTCTCTTATTGACAAAATTTTTCGCCCTCTTTTTTCCGCAATCCTCTAATTTATTGCTCTTTCAGCAACAAGTAGGGCTTGAGCCGGGTGGTAATAAAACGGACAACCTCGGGAAACGTCATATCGGATTCAAGACTCATCTTTTTCAAGAAATTATCCCAACGCTGAGCCATTTCGGCGTTGTTCATATATTCGTCCGTGAAGATTAGATGCGAAGGTGAATATTCCGTATGCCGATTTTTGAACGTAGCGTTGATGGCATCTCGGAGGGTGTCATCGTCAAACTTATGGGCGGACAGAATGCGGTGAAGGTCGAAGAAATCCTTCATCCTGCTGTTGAGGATGGATCGCTCTATCATTGTCTGAAATTTTTCGGCTACTACAGTTGCGAGAGAATATGCCAGTATGTCTATGCCGTCTTCCTCATCAAAGATAGTTGGATAATTCATATCCACGGGACGAGGAGTAATGACATCGCCAAAGCCAATGTCCATTGTCAGTGTTTTTCTGATGGAGTCGAGCTTTGCATCAAATGTCAGACGTAATCCCGGATATTCTTTTTCTATTGTTATAGGGTCCGAAGCAATGGTCTCCGGCAGGAATATAACACCATCATCCGGCACTTGCGTGTTCATAACTTGTATGAATGCGGATTTGATGGTGGCGGAATCACGGTTGATTCTTGTGCCCATGAAATCGATGTCCAAGGTAGGGCGTGGTACAAATTCATCGCAGGCGAACAATAGTGAACCGCCTTTCAAGATGAAATGCTCTCTGTAACGGCTTCTGGAAAGGCGGTAGAGAAATCGTTCGTGGAGATATCTCACGAGCATCTGCTGATACGCTTTGTTGTCATGACCAGAAAGAGTGAGTAGTCTGACTTTGCGTGAATGTGCTATGGTCTTGAGTGTCATACGTATATTTCGAGATAGCGTTTGAGGATGTTCAAGACGCGGAGGCGCGATGCGTATTGGCAGAGCTTGTCAAGGTCTCGTTTGGGCGATTTGAAATAATGTGTTATTATTTCTGCCATTACGTCAATGCCTATTTTGTTGCGATGTTTGATTGCGTCGCACACGCATCTCTCTCGGTCGTATATTAGGACTTCATAATCACCAAATTTCTCTTTCGTGACGCCAAGGTCCAGTGTCTCGGAGCTTATATAGACCAGCGTGATGGCCGGCATTGACGGAAGACGGACTTTTCGTTTTCGGTCAATGGCCACGTAGAAGGAATCCGGGATTTGGGTTGTCATGCCATAATAACTCCATGCCGAATAGGCGCAAAGTATGCCACCGGGCACAATCTTCTCAATGTCGAATGTGTCATTAGCCAGAGCATCCAGCGAGGCGTAGACGCCATTCTTTATCTTGATGACCTCTTCGTCGTTGGAAGCAGACTCCAGGAACCTGCGGTATTCGGCAGGTCCCAGCTCATTTGTTCTTACTATTCCATTTCTCGGTATCATACGGCCTCATTTTTTGATAACACAAAGTTACGGCAAATATTTGAAAGTGCCGTAACTTTTTGCGATTTTTTTGAGGGTATTTTTTTTGGCGGGGATGGGGAGGGAGTGCGGCTTCAGGAGGGGTTGGAGGGGTTGGAGGGGTCGGAGGGGGAGGAGGCGGCGCAGGAGGGGCAGAGGCCGTGGATGACGAGGGTGGTGGAGAAGGGGGTGAAGCCGGAGGGGAGGGGGGTGGCGGGGATGGGTGTGCCGGTGAGGCAGTAGGTGTTGCCGCAGCGGGTGCAGTGGAAGTGGGGGTGGGCGTCGGTGTCGCGGCGCAGGTGCTCGGCGAAGTCGGGGCACTCGGTGGCGCTGTGGTTGTGGGGGTGCGGGGCGCGGCAGAGTTCGTACTTGACGGCGCCGGTGCCGTCGTCGATGGCGTGGACGAGGCCGCGCTGCACGAAGAGGGCGAGTGTGCGCGAGATGGAGGAGCGGTCGACGGTCTGCAGGGTGTCCTCGATCTGGAGCGAGGTCATGAGCGCGGCGGCATCGTCGAGGGCGCGGATGGTTAGGATTCGTGCCGGGGTGGGGCGCACGCCGCGCTGTTCGAGGCGGGTGCAGGCTTCGTCGGCGGTCATGGCAGGACGATGTCAAAGCCGGCGGCGCGGACGGCGGCGGCGATGTCGTTGGCGGCGGCGGTGCCGTCGACGACGGCTTTCTTGCCGGCGAGGTCAACTTCGACTTCTTTCACGCCGGGGACGGCGGCGATGGCTTTGCGGACGGCGGCGGCGCAGTGGGGGCAGTTCATGCCCGTGACGGTGTATTCTTTTGTCATGGCGGATGTTATCTTTTTGTGTCGGTAATTGATGAACAGTGTGATGATGAGCAGTGCGGCGAGGACGGCGGCGCAGATGATGGCGAAGGCTCCGGGGGCGCTGTGGCCGTGCGCGCCGTGGCCGATTGCGGGGAGCGAGAACCAGTCGGCGGGCATGAGGTAGTCGATGGCGAGGCCGAAGGCCATTGCGCCGACGACGATGGCGCCGAGGTAGATGACGGCTGCTTTGCGGCCCATTTCGCGGGAGATGAGTGCGAAGCTGGCGAAGTTGGCGGCGGGGCCGGCCATGAGGAGTACGAAGGCGGTGCCGGGCGAGAGGCCTTTGAGCATAAGCGACATGGCGATGGGTATTGAGCCGGTTGCGCAGACGTACATGGGGATGGCGATGAAGAGGACGGCGACCATTGCGAGGAGGGGGTTGTCGCCGAGGAGGGCGAGGGCGTCGGCGGGGACGTAGACGGTGATGAGCGCGGCGATGATGAGTCCGGCGATGAGCCAGAGTCCGATGCTTCCGACGAGGTCGATGAATCCGTAGCGGAGTGCGGCGACGCATCGGGGCCCGAACCCTTTGGGGCGGGTGTCTTCTGGGGCGGCGATGGGGCAGGCGGCTCCGGCCGTGGTGTCGGCGGGGGTGGGGGCGCGGTTTTCGGCTTTTCCGACGGCTATTCCGCCGAACATGGCTGTGAAGAGGGCGGCGATGGGGCGGATGACGGCGAAGGCGGGGCCGAGCAGCGACCATGTTGCGGCGATTGAGTCGACGCCGGTCTGGGGCGTGGCCACGAGGAACGAGGTTGTGGCTGCGCGCGAGGCTCCGCCGCGACGGAGGGCGACGGCTGTGGGCAGCACGCCGCATGAGCAGAGGGGCAGTGGGACGCCGAGGGCGGCGGCTTTGGCGACGGCGCGGGGGCCGGTGCCGCTGAGGTGGCGCGACATGAGGGCTGTGGGGACAAAGGCGTGCATGATGCCGGCGATGAGGAATCCGAGCAGGATGTAGGGCGCCATTGCGCAGAGTATGTGAAAAAGGGTGGTCAGTATCTCCATAAATCAGTTTGGTTAATTGATTCACAAAGATACAACAAAAAGGCGTGCACAGCAAGTGCAAAAGCGCGGGGTAGCCGGCCGCGGGAACCGGGAGCGGGGAACCGGGAGCCGCAGGCTCCCGGCATGGTCCGGGAGGGCCGGGGGCGGGCCGGCGCGGGGCCGGGGGGTGCGCTTTATTCCTTGATGCCGAAGGCGAGGTCGCCGGCGTCGCCGAGGCCCGGGACGATGTAGGAGCGCTCGTTGATTTCGGGGTCAATGGCGCCGACCCAGACGGTGGTGCGGTCCTGGGGGAAGTGCTCGGCGATGTAGTCGACGGCGGCCTGCGAGGCGATGACGGAGACGACGTGGATGCGGGCGGGGGTGCCCTTGGTGAGCAGGGCGCGGTAGCTCAGGTCCATCGAGGCTCCGGTAGCGAGCATGGGGTCGCAGAGGATGAGGGTTTTGCCGTCGAGGCGGGGTGAGGCCAGGTACTCGATGAGCACTTCCAGGCTGTCGTCTTTTTCTTTGAGCTTGCGGTAGGCGCTGACGAAGGCGTTCTCGGCGTTGTCAAAGTAGGAGAGGAAGCCGTGATGAAAAGGAACCCCGGCTCGGAATATCGTGGCTAACACCACTTTATCATCGAGGACGGGGCTCTTGCTGACTGCCAGGGGGGTCTGAATGTCTTCCGTGCGGTAGTGCAGGGTCTTGGAGATTTCATAGGCCATTATCTGGCCCATGCGCTCCAGATTGCGGCGGAAACGCATGGGGTCTTTCTGGACCTTGACGTCGCGCATCTCGCTCAGATACTGGCAGAGAAGGGAGTTCTGCTCGGCAAAATTAATGATTTCCATATCTTTGGGCTAAGTTATGAGACATTGTGCCGCCCGTCACGGTGAGGGAGGCGGCGGTTTGTGATGCAAAGTTACGAAATTAGCCGTTGAAAACAGGCACAACGGGGCAGAAAAATGCTAAAAAATAAAAAATCGGCGTGAAGAATTGCAGAAAAAGTGTGATAGTTGGTATTTTATGTGTAATTTTGCAGGCGGAAAAGAATCCGGACGCGCGGCGTAGCCGGCCGAGAAGCCTGCGACGGCGTGTGTGAACCTGAATAGAATCTGAAAAAGAACAATCCAATATAAACAATCACAATGAAGAAAACAGTAATGAGCCTGTGCGCTGTTGCAGCGCTTGGCTTCGGCCTGACCTCCTGCGGTTCAGGCAATGGTAACGGCAACGGCGACGGTGCCGACACTCTCGTAGACAAAGTAAAATCAGACTCCATCTGCCAGATGTACGGCACGATGGCCGGCGCCTTCATCGGCGGCGAGCTGAAACAGTATGCCGAGCAGACCAAGGCTCCCTATGACAAGGACGACTTCATGAACGGTCTGGAGAGCGTTGTAAACGGCGACAAGTCAGACGCTTACATGGCCGGTATGAATGCCGGTATGCGTATCGCTTCCGAGCTGAAGCAGTTCCAGGAGATGGGCGTTCAGGTTGACCGCAACATGGTTCTGAAAGCCGTTCGCGAGCAGATCATGGCCGACTCTATCGGCGCCACCACCGCCCAGGATGCCCAGGCCAAGTTCATGCCTCTGATCCAGGCCGCCAGCGAGGCTGCCCAGAAGCGCGCCGACGAGCGCAAGGCCAACTCTCCCGAGGCCGTTAAGAACCGCAAAGCCGCCGAGGCTTATGTGGCCAAAATCAAATCCACCAACAAGGACCTCAAGACCTCCAAGAGCGGTCTGTCATACGTGATCACCAAACCCGGCGACGGCAAGAAGCTCGCTGCCGGCACTTCTGTTAAGGTGAAATACGTTGGCAAACATATAGACGGCAAAGTATTCGACCAGGCCGATGAGGCCAACATGCAGATTGGCGGCCAGTATGTTCCCGGCTTCACCGAGGCTCTTGACCTTCTCGGCGTAGGCGGTGCCGGCACCTTCTACATCCCCGGCAACCTCGCATACGGCGTTAACGGTCAGCCCCAGGCCAACATCGGTCCCGACGAGATGCTCGTCTTCGAGGTTGAGATTCTGAGCGCCGACGTACCCGCTGCCAACGGCGCCGCTCCCGGCCAGCCCCAGGAGATTAAGATTCAGTAAGAATCGGCCCGCGGCGCCCTTCGGGGCGCCCCTGCACAGAGACGGCCGCCCTCCCCGCGTTGGGGAAGGCGGCCGTCTCTGTGTTTTGACCGTTCCGATGCCGTTATTTCGGGCAGGGGTTGGAGCGGAGGGCGAAGGTGCGCGCCTTGAGGTATTCGCCCAGCTCGTCGAGGCTGGCGGCATGGGCGCGCTGCTCTTCGACGGTGATGGGTTTGCCGACGGAGATGTGGACGGTCTTGTGGGCCTTGCGCCACACCTCGCGGGGCAGGCGCAGGGTGCGCAGCTGCCAGCAGACGACGCCCAGGAAGTTGAAGAACCAGCTGTTGGAGCCGTGGAAATAGATGGGGATTACGGGCACTTTCAGCTTGTCGATGAGGCGAATGACCGTGGGCTGCCACTTGCGGTCGTTCAGCCGCAGGCGCCAGTTCACCTTGCTGACGGCGCCGGCGGGGAAGAATCCCAGGCCGTGACCGCGTTTGACCTGGTCGATGCATTGGCGTATGCCGACCATTGAGACGGCTTTCTTGGCGGGGTCGTCGCTGGCGAGGGCATCGACGGTGATGAAGTTGGGGGCCAGGGCGGTGATTTTGCCCAGAATCATGTTCACCATCACCTTGTAGTCGGGACGCACATCGCCCACGAGCTCGATGAGCGCCATGCCGTCGACGGCGCCGAAGGGGTGGTTGCTGACGGTGATGAAGGGGCCGCCCTCGCGTATGGTCTCAAGGTTCTCGAGGCCGTCCACCTTCACGGTGATGTCGAGCTCGGAGAAGAGAGCGCGTGAGAAGTCGGGGCCTTTCTCGTCGAAGTTGCGCGAGTGGATGTCGTTGACGTGGTCGACGTAGAGCCATCGCAGCAGGGCGTCGACCAGTTTGGGGTGCTTGCGCATTGCGGGCACCATCTGAAAGACGTCTTCGGCGTCGAGGACGGTTTTCTTCACGGGCTTCTCAGCGGCGTTGTTGTTAGTGTTGTCCATAATGGTATAGGGTAGGGAGAGAGCGATTTAGAGGGTGGAGGGCAGAGGCTGAGTGTCGGCCGCCCTCGCGTAAAGTTTTTTAAATAAGTGACAGAGCGGAAGCCGCTCCCGTGGGCGCGGCGTTCCGTTCTGTCAGTGGGTTAACTCCCGCGGGGAGAGTGCCGGGCCGGGACGGCTCAGCAGGTCTTCTCGTCGAGGTTGGGGTTGATGTTCTTCCAGTCGGCGATGGGAGGCATAACGCCCATGGCGATCACCTCGTCACGCAGAGCGCAGAGGTGCTTGTATGAAGCGTCGAGCTCGGCCATTTCCTCGGGGGTGCCGTGCATGGGGGTGCATACGGTGCCGTCCTTAGTGATGGTGGTCATGGAGGCCATCATGATGTGTGAGTAGCGGTCGTTGTTGACGTAAGTGCCTGCGGGCCAGGTGAAAGGCTTGCCGCCCATGGCAGCGCCGATCATCTCGATGGAGACGTAAGCGGGGCTCTGGAACGAGCTGCGGCCGCGGAGGTCGATGATGTGCTTGCCGCCCTGGATAACGCGCTGTTTGAGGGCTTCCCAGTCAGCCTCGGGGAATTTGGCGGTGCCGATGAGGTCTACGAGGGGAGTGCCGTTGACCTTGCAGGTCGAAGCGAATACGGCCATCTGCTCGCCGTGGCCGCCGTAGGTGCGTGCGCCGGTGACTTCGTCCATGGGGATGTTGAAGTAGCGGGCGAGCTCGGAGCGCAGACGTGTTGAGTCGAGTGCGGCGAGGGTGGTGAGCTGAGAGGGTTTGATGCCTGAGTAGAGCAGGATGATGAGGCCGGTGATGTCGGCGGGGTTGAAGATGACAACGATGTGCTTGACATCGGGGCAGTACTCGCGCACGTTCTTACCGAATTCCTCGGCGATGCCGGCGTTGCCTTTGAGGAGGTCCTCGCGGGTCATGCCAGCCTTACGTGCGGCGCCGCCTGAGTTGACGATGTATTTGGCGCCGGTGAGAGCCTCTTTGATGTCGGAGGTGAAGGTGATGTTCACGCCCTCGAAGCCGCAGTGGCGCAGCTCCTCGGCGACGCCTTCCACGCCGGGAGCGTAGGGGTCGTAGAGGCAGATGTTGTTGGTGAGGCCCATCATGACGGCGGTCTGGGCCATGTTTGAACCAATCATGCCGGCAGCGCCGACGATGACAAGCTTGTCATTAGTTAAGAAGTTCATAATGAAGTGTTTATGTTAAAGATTAACAGTTTGATTATGGGTTGTTCTGAATTTGATGTTCCGCGGCGGACGCGGGAGCGAGGCGCCGCAGGGCTGTTTCGATGGCCAACTGGGCCAGTGCGAGGCCGAAGGCGGCGGTGGTGGTGACCATGGTGCCGTTGACGCGCTTGAGGCCGTTGGCGGTGAGGTCGGCGGTCGTCTCGGCGGCGTTCTGCACCAGCTGGGGCGAGAATACGCACGGGAAACGTCGCGAGGGGCTGACGCCGAGGCGGCGGAAGCGCTGGCGCACGGCGCGGGCCAGGGGACAGCCTGTGACCTCGTCGAGACTGCGGGCGCGCCGGATGCTGAAGATGTCGGTCTTCAGCGCGGCGCCCATCGAGCTGACCAGGCGTGCGTGGCGGCAGCGTGTGGCGCGCAGCATGAGCAGAGCCTTGGAGGCCACCGAGTCGATGGCATCGACCACCACGTCGTAGCTGTCGAGGTCGAAGGTGTCGGCCGTGGCCTCGTCGTAGACGGCGCAGACGCCGTGGACGCGGCAGTCGGGGCTGACGGAGAGGATGCGCTGCAGCATGATGGTGACCTTGGGGCTGCCGACGGTGTGGAAGTCGGCGACGAGCTGGCGGTTGATGTTCGAGACGGCGACGGTGTCGGAGTCGACGACGGTGATTTCGCCCACGCCGACGCGTGCCAGAGCCTCGGCACACCAGCTGCCCACGCCGCCCACGCCGAAGACGATGACGCGGGCGCGTGCCAGGGCGTCCATAGCCCCGGCGCCCAAGAGAAGGCGTGTGCGCTCAAGATGTTCCATCGTCTGTAATACGCTGCGGCAGCAGGCTTTGTTTGGCCCTTTGCCTGAAAAATTCTTAAAAAACGTTTGAGACCGGCGGACTCTTCCGCGCGGCTTTTATTAATGGTGAGCTCCCGGAGCCGCCGGCGGGGGCGGTTCCGGGAGGGAGGGGGTTATTTCACGAGTACGCGGCGGGTGAAGTCTTCGACCACCACGATGTAAAGGCCGGGGGCGAGGCTCAGGGTGTTGACGCCTTGATTCATGCGGCCGCGGAAGTATGTGATGCCGTCCACGCCGTGCACGGCCACGTCGGAGTCGGCACCGAGTTCAACGGTGAGGTTGGAGTTGCCGGTGGAGTAGGCGGTCCAGGAGCGGTAGTCCGACTCGACGCCTTCGATGCCGGCCTTGAAGTCGGTGATGTTGATGTCGTCGAACATGAGTCGGCTGCCGGTCTTCTGCTGGAATTTAACCTGGACGGTGCCGGGAACATTGGCGGTGACGGTGTATTCGGTGTAGGTCTTGGCGCCGGTGATGTTGACGGTCGAGACAGACTCCCATGTGAGGCCGCCGTCGGTGGAGGCGAGAATTTCGACGTCGCCGGCCTCATCGGAGGCCCATGCGGTGGCGAAGAAGGAGATTTTGCCCATGCCGTTGACCTTGGGGGTCACGAGGTAGAAGACCGAGGTGGCCTTCTTGGAGGTGCGCACGTAGTTGTTTCCGGAGTGTGCCTCGGAAGCTACGCCGTAGACGCCGGCCTCGGAGAAGCTCCAGGTGCCCATGGTCTCGGCCAGCTCGGCGGGTGTTTTCTCATTGTAGCCGCCGGGAGCGTTCTGCTCGAAGTCCTCGAGGAAGGTGATGCGGTCGGAGACGGTGGCGATGGCCTCGGCGTCGTCGTTGACATATTCGCCGGCGGTGGCGGTGATGGAGGTGGTGAAGACGCCGGCCGTGGCGCTGTTCACGCGCAGATAGAAGCGGTCTTCGTTGGGCGAAACGGAGATGGCCGTCGACCAGTCGTTCTTGTCGGTGCTGACCTCGAAGGGAGCGCTGACGCTGATGACGATGTTGGTGTCGATGTTCTCGGAGTCGATGATAACCTCCTCGGCGTCAGAGGCTTCGCCGGGATAGCCCACGAGGGTGAGCTCGCCGTCGTGGAGGAGCTGGATGGAGGGTATGGGAGCGGCGGTCATCACGTTGATGGTGTTGGAGCGTATGCCGCTGGCCGTTGTCAGATAATAGGAATAGGCGGTTGAGGGGGTCAGCTCGTCGACGAAGTACTGCTCGTCGGCGGCAGTGGCCGAGCGGGGATAGGTGTCGACCACCTCGTTGTTGGCGTCGAGGACGGTCAGCGTGTAGCAGCCGTTGGCGTCGGCATCGCCGATGTTGGTCCAGTGTGCGACGAAGCTGACGTCGGAGATGTTTGTGGGTCCGGAGGCGGGCAGGCCGGTATAGGCGGCTGCGCGGAGGGTGACAGTGTTGGTCAGCGAGCCCGACTTCACGTAGAGATAGCCGTTGTGCTGGCCGGCGGAGAGTGCTGAGCATGAGAGCGTTACCTCAGCGCCCTGAGCGCTGTTGGCGGCGGCGGCGGTGACGGTGGCGGGGGTCACGGAGAAGGGAGAGCCGGAGACGCTGACGGTGACATTGTCCTTGAGGTCGGAGCCTTTGATGGTGACCTTGACGGTGCGGGGCACGCTGACGCCCACGGCGCCCATGTCGATGACAGAGCCGTCGACGGGGAGGTCAATGGCGGGGTCGAGGCCGGCGCCTTCGGTCCACTGTGAGTCTTTCTTCGAGCCCCAGATGTATTCGACCATCTCGGGGTGGTCGATGAAGGGGTTGCGGTTTTGCTGGAAGGAGGAGACGGCCTCGTTGCGGTCAATCTCTTTCTGGCTGACGGGGTCCATGCGATGCCATTTCAGCAGCAGGTTGAGGGCCCATGTCGAGAAGGCGGGATAGCGGTT
>SFOH01000045.1 GCA_004552485.1 Bacteroidales bacterium
AACTGAATTTTGAATCCTCCTCGTGGCCTGTGCTCTTGGGTGCGTACATAGGTATCGCCCAAAGTGATAACATTGCGAGGTCTAAGGCAACCAAAGACGGTATTAGAGGCACGCTGAAAAGTGGAAAGTGGTCTAATAAAGCACCACGAGGATATAAGAATGTTCGTGAGTCGAAACATCGCTGTTATGTCATAGTAAACGAAGAAGCAGCCAAACCTATCCGAACTGCTTTTATTGAACTGTCGAAAGGTGTTATCAGTGCAAAGTACGCACGAAAAAGATACTGTCCCCATATTCCCGAAAGTTCATTCATGGATATGTTGCGCAACCCATTCTATATGGGTAAAATCCGCGTCCCCGCTTACAAGGAGGAACCCGAAGAATTAGTTGAGGGACAACATGAGGCATTAATCTCAGAAGAGGTGTTCTATAAGGTGCAAGATGTCCTTGACGGCAAGAAGAAATCTAAACCTAAATTGGAGAAGGCTATCAATCCTGACCTATTCCTCAGACGGTTTATTGTGTGTCCGAAATGTGGTCATGCGTTCACTGGGTCACGGTCGAAAGGGAACGGTGGCTACTACACCTACTATAACTGCTGCGAGGACGCAAAACACATGAGGGTTAGAGCCGAGGATGCTAACGAGGCGTTTGCTCGTTATGTCGGTTGCTTGAAGCCTAATGAAGCCGTGTTGCGACTGTATGAAGCCGTATTATTGGATGTTCAAGGTGGAGCAAAACGAGAAGTCAGAAGCGAGATTGAAGCCATTCGGAAACAACTCAAAGACAAGCGCAAGCAAATTGAGGATGCAGAGGACTTAATGATAACGGATATGGCACACTCCGACCGTTATTCACGAATTCTTGAACGATACGAGAAAGAAGCCCATGAACTTGAAACTCGTATCACATTGCTCGAGACAGGGAACCGTGGGAACATAGAACCAAAATTAGACTATGCTATCTCCCTGATAAACAACTTGGATAAGTACATAAGAGACGCACCCATTGAGGTCAAGCTGAAGTTGATTGGTTCTATCTTTGACGGAAAAATCGAATTTGACGGAAAATCATATAGAACCGAATCTTACAACAAGGTGCTGGAGCTTATATACGAGCAGACCAACGAGTTACGAGGGACAGTAAATAGAAAAGAGGACTCTCAAAACGAGAATCCTCAATTCAGTACCCGGACCCGGGCTCGAACCGGGATGGGTTGCCCCAACGGTGTTTGAGACCGTCGCGTCTACCGATTCCGCCATCCGGGCGTTTCGCCGACAAAGTTACAAACTTTTTGTCACTTATGCAAACATCGCCCCGCCATTCGCGGCAGAAAAAACGCTGCCGGCGGCCACGGGGTGTCGTGGAGGCCGGCAGCGGTATGGGTCGATGTCAGAGCAAAGGACCGTGCCGGGAGCCCGCGGCTCCCGGATTGGCGGTTTTTATTTGCGGGTGACGTAGCGTTTGAGGATGACCTCGGTGGGGAAGTGGTCGGAGTAGCCGTTCAGGAAGACGCCGGCTGAATAGGTGCGCTTGGGATAGCCCTGGCGGGAGCCTTCGGTGTCGCGCAGGAAGTCGTAGTTGTGTACTATCGAGCGGTCGAACATCCATTTGCCGTCCTGGTCTTTGCTCTCGGCGAGGTTGCCGGAGAGGATGATCTGGTCGAAGAGGTTCCACGAGCTCTTGTAGGCGAGGGTGCCGATGCCGTCGTCAAGCATTTTCCAGAAGGGGTTGTAGAAGCCGTGGGCCTGGACGTCTTTGAGTTTGGGCTTGGCGCCGATGACTTTTGCGCAGGAGGGGTCCATGGGGTCGTCGTTGAGGTCGCCCATGATGATCACGCCGATGTTGGGGTCAACTTTCCAGAGCGAGTCGCTGATGGCCATGCACAGGCGTGCGGCGGCTTCGCGGTTGGGCGATGACTTCTCCTGACCGCCGAGGCGCGAGGGCCAGTGGTTGACGATGATGGCCATGCGCTGGCCGCCGATGGTGCCGACCACGCACATCTGGTCGCGGGTGGCGAAGGGCACTTCGGCGAGGCGGTGGTTGGTGACGTTCTCGAGTTTGAACATCTTGGGATTGTAGAGCAGGCCCACGTCGACGCCGCGTTTGTCAGGCGAGTCGTGGTGGCAGATCTGCAGGTTCCATTTGGCGATCTGGGGGTCTTTCACGAGGTCTTCGAGGACGGAGCGGTTCTCAATCTCGGAGACGCCGATGACGGCGGGACCGTTGGGGGTGCCTTTGGTGGTGAAATGCGAGATGGCCTGAGCCAGGTTGTGGATTTTGCTCCAGTATTTCTGGCCGTTCCACTGGCGTGAGCCGCCGGGGGTGAATTCCTGGTCACGGCCCAGGGCGTTGTTGGGGATTGTGTCAAAGAGGTTCTCCAGGTTGTAGAAGGAGATACCGGCGTACTGAACGCCGCGTTTCCCGGCATTCTGGGCGTGAATCATGGCGGGGAGGGCCAGGACCACGACCATCACAAAGGTCAGAATTTTTTTCATCTTTTTATGAGGTAGTTTTTTGTTTATTATGCAGTTATATAGGTCTGTGGAGGTGAATCATCTTCGGGTGTTTCATGGCATTGTTCATCTCCGAATGATTTCAAGGCTCAAAGATAATGCTTTTTTTTGAAAAATGCAAATGCGTGTGCGCCTTGCGCGGCCTGTGGTCACAAAAAAAACGGCCACAAAAAAAAACAGCCACCGCGATGGGTGACTGTTCTTGAAAAGGGGTGGGCGCTGAGGGATTCGAACCCCCGACCCTCTGCTTGTAAGGCAGACGCTCTGAACCAGCTGAGCTAAGCGCCCTTTTAAAAATCGCTTGCCCTAATGTTCGGGCGGACAAGCGGTGAGATATATGTTGTCGCAGCCGTTACCGGCGCGTTGTTTTGACGGCGAGACGTTGAGATTTTAATTGGGGTGGGCGCTGAGGGATTCGAACCCCCGACCCTCTGCTTGTAAGGCAGACGCTCTGAACCAGCTGAGCTAAGCGCCCGGTCTCACCGGAAAAGCGATGCAAAGTTACGGACAATTTCCGAACCTTCCAAATCTTTTAACATCTTTTTAGAAATTATTTTTCTGAGGCCCGCCACGCGCCTGCCTCCAACCCCGGCCCTCCCCCGGCTTCAACACCGTGTAGGCGACGGAGTCGCCGCCCCCGCCGCCCCCTCGCCACCCCTCGCGCCGTCCCGGCGCCGGCCGGAAGCGCCCCGCGGCGCCCTCTCTCGCCCCTGCCGCGAAAGTTTTTTGCCTAAAATTTGTCAATTCCGTCTTTTTTGTGTAACTTCGCACATTATCACATACGCGCGCCCGCGGCAGAGGCTGCTGCGCCGTTTCTCTATCCCTCCTCGCCTGAATTTCTATTGCTTTTTGTCACGCCCCGGCGTGCCCATGAAAACGACCACGAATCCGACCGCCCCTGCTGAGGCCGCGCCTGACTCCGAAGAAGAAAAGAGACACTTTGAATTTTTTCAATAAAAAATACAAACATCAACATACCCTCTCATGAGTTATCTGAAATTTGACAAGAACCAGCTCATCAACCTCGAGCAGAGCCTGCCCAAGGAGATGCTGCGCACCAACCAGGCCGGTGCCTACCACTGCACCACGTTACCCGGCTGCAACACGCGCAAACAGCATGGTCTGCTGGTGATCCCCATCCCCGAGATGGGCAACAAGCCGCATGTGCTGCTCTCGTCGCTGGACGAGACAGTCATCCAGCACGGCGCGCCCTTCAACCTGGGCCTGCACCGCTACCAGGGCGGCGTCTACGCCCCCAACGGCCACAAGTATATCCGCGAGTTCGACTGCGAGAGCGTGCCCCGCACCACCTATCGCGTCGGCGGCGTCATCCTCACCAAGGAGAAGATTCTCATCACCCACGAGAACCGCATCCTCATCCGCTATACCCTCGTGGAGGCCCACTCGGCCACGACCCTCCAGTTCCGCCCCTTCCTCGCCTTCCGCGAGAGCAACGCCCTGGTCATCGCCAACAATGCCGTCGACACCTCCATCGTCGACGTCGAGAACGGCATCGGCACCTGCATGTACCCCGGATTCCCCACCCTCTACATGCAGTTCTCGCGCAAGCCCGAATGGGTCAGCGACCCCCACTGGTACAACGGCATCGAATACGTCAAAGACATGGAGCGCGGCGTCCCCTACACCGAGGACCTGTGGGTGCCCGGCTACTTCCAGATTCCCATCAAGAAAGGCGAGAGCATCATCTTCAGCGCCGGCGTAGAGCCCGTCAAACCCCGCTCGCTCCAGAAGATGTACACCAACGAAATCGCCCTGCGCACACCCCGCTCCTCCTTCTACAACTGCCTCAAGAACGCCGCCAAGCAGTTCTATCTCAAAGACGGCAAGAACATGTACGTCCTCTCCGGCTATCCCTGGGGCGTCGTCCTGGCCCGCAACACCTTCATGGCCGTGCCCGGACTCACCCTCGCCATCCATCACCGCGCCGACTATGAGGCCATCATGCACACCGCCCTGCGCGCCCTCCGCGAGTTCTGCGACGAAGGCAAGCTCTCCGAGCGCATCGCCGGCATCAACCTCCCCGACATACCCCTGTGGGCGCTCTGGGCCATCCAGCAGTTCGCCAAGAGCGAAGGCGACGACGATGCACGCCGCCTCTACGGCGACGACGTCCGCGCCCTCGTCAACTTCGTCCTCGACGGACGCCACCCCAACCTCAAGCCCGACCCCGTCACCGGCCTCGTCTCCACAGACGGCACCGTCACCCCCGCCTCGTGGATGAACTCCGTCCTCGACGGACGCCCCGTCATCCCCCGCACCGGCCTCCTCGTCGAGTTCAACGCCCTGTGGTACAACGCCCTCATGTTCGCCTCGCGCCTCCTCGGCGTTGACGGCGCCCCCGCCGATGTCGCCGCCGACGTCGAGCGCTGGCAGGGCGAAGCCGCCAAAATCAAAGACGCCTTCGCCGACACCTTCCTCAACGGCTACGGATACCTCTACGACTACGTCAACGGCAACTACGCCGACCCCCAGGTGCGCCCCAACATGGCCGTCGCCATCGGCCTCGACTACTCGCCCCTTGACCGCCGCCAGCGCAAAGGCGTCCTCGACGTCGTCACCCGCGAGTTGCTCACCCCCAAAGGCCTCCGCACCCTCTCGCCCAAGAGCTACGGCTACCGACCCTTCTACCTCGGCTCGCCCCGCGAGCGCGAGCTGGCCCTCCATCAGGGCCCCGCACGCCCCTGGCTCATCGGCTTCTACGCCGACGCCTACCTCCGCGTCTTCGGCATGAGCGGCGTCAGCTACATCGACCGCATGCTCATCGGCTTCGAAGACGAGATGAGCCAGGGATGCATCGGCTCCCTCTCACAGCTCTACGACGCCAACCCCCCCTTCTCAGGACGCGGCGCCATCTCCCACGCCACAAACGTGGCACAAGTGCTCGCAACGATACGCACACTCAAGAAACTCAACGTCTAACCGCTCATTTCACACATTATATAATATATGAAAGCATTAATGTTCGGATGGGAGTTCCCCCCTCATATCCTGGGCGGACTGGGCACTGCCAGCTACGGCCTCACCCGCGGAATGTGGGAGTGCGGCGACATGGACATCACCTTCGTCATCCCCAAACCCTGGGGCGATGAAGACCGCTCCTTCGCCAACATCATCGGAGCCTCACAGGTCCCCGTGGCCTGGCGCGACGTCAACCGCGACTACGTAGAGCAGCGAATAGGCCGACTCATGGATCCAGACCTCTACTTCCGCCTCCGCGACCATATCTACGCCGACTTCAACTACATGCGCACCAACGACCTCGGTTGCATCGAGTTCTCAGGCCGATACCCCGACAACCTCCTCGAGGAAATCAACAACTACTCAATCATGGCCGGCGTCGTGGCCCGCACCATCGACTTCGACATCATTCACAGCCACGACTGGCTCACATACCCCGCCGGAATCCACGCCAAACAAGTCACCGGCAAACCACTCGTCATCCACGTCCACGCCACCGACTACGACCGCTCACGCGGAAACGTCAACCCCACCGTCTTCAACATCGAGCGCGACGGAATGATTCACGCCGACCACATCATCACCGTCTCAAACCTCACCCGACAGACCGTCATCGAAAAATACGGCATCGACCCCGCCAAAGTCACCACCGTCCACAACGCCGTCGTCCCCCTCAGTCAGGAACTCCTCGATGTCCAGGTCCAGAAACCCAAAGACAAAATCGTCACCTTCCTCGGCCGCATCACCATGCAGAAAGGTCCCGAATACTTCGTCGAAGCCGCCGTCAAGGTCCTCAAAAACAACCGCAACGTGCGTTTCGTCATGGCCGGCTCCGGCGACATGATGGACAAAATGATACGCCTGGCCGCACAGCGCGACATCGCCGACCGCTTCCACTTCCCCGGCTTCCAGAAAGGAAAGCAGGTGTATGAGATGCTCAAAGCCAGTGATGTCTACATGATGCCCTCCGTGTCCGAGCCCTTCGGCATCTCGCCCCTGGAGGCAATGCAGATGGGCGTCCCCTCCATCATCTCCAAACAGAGCGGCTGCGCCGAAATCCTCAACAACGTCATCAAAACCGACTACTGGGACATCGACGCCATGGCCGACGCCATCAACTCCATCATCACCTACCCCGCAATGTACAAACAGCTGCGCGAGGACGGCCTCAAGGAAGTGGCCCAGATAACCTGGGACAAGGCCGGCCGAAAGGTCATCGACATCTATAACAAAGTACTCAATCGCTAACAATCTTACACACCCCACCATACAATGAAAGCCGTAAGCTTAAACTTTGAGATTCATCAGCCCATGCGCCTGAAACGCTACCGTTTCTTTGACATTGGCAACGACCACTACTACTACGACGATTTCCTCAACGACGACATCGTCACCCGCATAGCACAGCGCTCCTACATCCCTGCCGCACAGACACTTCTGCGCATGATTGAGCAGAGCCACGGCGCCTTCAAATGCTCCATCTCCATCAGCGGCGTCGCCATCGAGCAGCTTGAGCAGTACGTGCCCGAGATGATTGACCTCCTGAAAAAGCTGGCCGACACCGGCTGCGTCGAATTCCTCGCCGTCCCCTACGCCAGCTCCCTCGCCTCCCTCACCGACCCCGAGGAATTTGCCGAGCAGGTGCGCGTCCTCTCCAACAAAATCAACGTCCTCTTCGGCGTTGACCCCCAGGTGCTTCGCAACACCGAGCTCATATACAGCGACGAGATAGCCCCCCAGATTCTGGCTATGGGCTACAAAGGCGTACTCACCGAAGGCGCCAAACACATACTTGGCTGGAAATCACCCGACTATGTCTACAACGCCGCCTCCGCCCCCAAGCTCAAAATCCTCATGCGCAACGCCAAACTCTCCGACGACATCGCATTCCACTTCTCCGACACATCCTGGGACGCATACCCCCTCACCGCCGACAAATACATGGACTGGGTGGCCGCCACTCCCGCCGACGAGCAGATTGTCAACATCTGCCTCAACCTCGAAGTCTTCGGCGGCATACACCCCGCCGAGTCCGGCATCTTCCAGTTCCTGGAGGCGTTGCCCCGCATGGCCGCCGAGCGCGGAATCGTGTTCTGGACGCCCACCGAGGCCATCAAAAAGCTCAAACCCGTGGCTGAGATGGTGGTCATGCACCCCATCAGCGACGCTGACGAGGCCCGCGACGTGTCGGCATGGCTCGGCAACGACCTCCAGAACGAGGCCTTCCGCAAACTCTACTCCGTAGCCGAACGCGTGCGCCTCTGCACTGACCGCCGCCTCAAACAAGACTGGTGGTACCTCCAGGGTGCCGACCATTTCTACTACATGAGCACCAAGCACCTGGCCGACGGCGCCGTACACTCCCTCTTCTCACCCTACGAGACACCCTTCCAGGCCTTCACAAACTACATGAACGTCCTCTCAGACTTCATCGTACGCGTTGAAGACCAGTATCCCATGGAGATTGAGAACGAGGAGCTCAACTCGCTGCTCACCACCATCCGCAACCAGGAGCGCGAGATAGCCACCCTCAACAAGGAGCTCACCTCCGCCCGCCGTGACCTTGAGCACTACAACGAGGAGCACGCCCTCCGCGCTCCCGCCAAAGCCACTGAAAAAGCCACCGAGCCCGCTCAGGCCAAAGCCGCTGCAAAAAAGCCCGCGGCCAAAAAGGCTCCCGCTGCTAAAAAAGCAGCCGAGAAGAAATAAAGACCGCTTCCAAATCCGAGCCTGACACATCAGGAGGTTGCTCCCGAAATCGGGTGCAACCTCCTTTTTTTGCGCCCGCACAAAGGCTTTTCCAGCCCGAAAGGGCTGATAATCGCCACTGAATCCATCCGAAGCATCTACTTTTTTCGTTCCTCATGGTTGATGTATATTCCTATTATACAGCAGTTTACGGAATTTAATACCTACAAAACGTCTACTTTTTTCCCGTGCACCCAATATTTTGCTTTTTTTAGCGTGAGTCAGTGCGTAACTTTGTTCAACCGTTAATCACCGGAATACCCTGAAGACAATCCAATTAAATATTTAACTTATAAAACCGAATCAGATATGAAGAAATTTACCAAATCAATTACATCTGCGCTTGTTATGTTTGCAGTTGCTTTCAACGCTTCTGCTGTCTCTCATCTGAAAATAATAGGCGAAGCCACTCCCGGCGGCTGGGAAATTGTGGACGGCATTCTCATGCCCCCCGACCCTCAGAACGAGAATGTGTTCAGCTGCGTTGCCTATCTTCAGGCCGACAAAGAATTCAAGTTCACCGCCGGACGCAACTGGGACAACCCCAACCTTGAATACCGCAACCTCTCCAACGACCCCTATGACGTCACCAAGCTCCAACAGGGTGGCACCGACCAAAAGTTCAAAGTGGCAGAAAGCGCCAACTATCGCGTGGTGTGCGACCTCAATGACATGACCATCTCAGTCACCAAGGCCGATTATCAGGACAATCCCATCCGTTTCAACGCCCTGTATATGGTTGGCAACGCCACTCCCGGCGACTGGAGCATTCTCAAAGGCACTCCCATGGTGTGGGGCGGCGAAGCAGACCCATTCAAATTCACCTGGACCGGCGACCTCCTCACAGGCGAGTTCAAGTATGACACCAACATCTACAACGACGGCTGGGACGGCCCCTGGCTGTTTGCCGGACTGGACGAGGCCGGAAACATCGACTATTCAAAGATTGTTGCCGACGGAACAGGCGACCGCAAATGGCAAATCACCGAACCCGGCAAATACGACATCAACGTAGACCTCCTCAAAGGCTCCATCTCAATTAAAAAGACCGAGGAAGGCGGCGTTGATGACATCCTCACCGACGACAGCAACGAAGCACCCGTCTATTACAACCTCCTGGGCATCCCCGTCCAGAACCCCACTAACGGCATTTTCATCAAGAAAGCCGGCAAAAAAACATCCAAGGTCATTTTCTAATTCTATTTCCAACTCTTTCCCGGGAATAACAGCGCCATGCTTTATTCCCGGGAAATTCCAATCTTGTGTATCATGAAATTCAAAACCACATTATTGTCGCTCCTGTGCCTGCTACTCTCCGGCGCGACAGTGCTACGCGCCGACTGCTCCTATGACCCAAAAGCTGATTCACGCGCCATCGTCATCAACGGAAACGCACGATTCACCGTGCTCACTCCGGAGATGATTCGCATCGAGTACAGCGACAAAGGCATCTTTGAAGACCGTGCCACCTTCTCAATCTTAAACCGCAAACTCGACGTGCCTCAGTTCACCACGTCGGAAGATGCCTCATTCCTGTATATAGAGACCGCCAAAGTGCGCCTGAAATACCGCAAGGGCACAAATCCCGTCACCCTTCCGGCATCATCGGCCAATCTGTCCGTAACGCTCAACCACAACGGCCGCGAGGTGCTGTGGTATCCCGGCAAACCCGACCCCGTAAACCTCAAGGGCACATGCCGCACCCTCGACGGCAGCAACGGTTCAAACAAGAAATCAGAACTCGAGAACGGCCTCGTCTCCCGCTCAGGCTGGGCTGTGATTGAAGACTCATGGACATCGGCACGCCCCGACGGCAGCCGCTCCTTTGCTTTTGAACCGGACCAGACTGTTGGCTATGACTGGTGGGCGCAGCGCAAAGACCCCCATGCGCTGGACATCTATTTCCTTGGCTACGGCAACAACTACAAAAAAGCGCTGTATGACTTCACGCAGGTTGCCGGCAAAATTCCCTTGCCGCCGGCCTATGTATTCGGTTACTGGTATAGCAAATATTCCTCTTATTCCGCCGACGACTACCGCAACATCATGAGCAGCCTCAAGTCAAACGACATCCACACTGATGTGCTGATTCTTGACATGGACTGGCACTGGAACGGCAATGACTACAGCATGTCGGCCGGCCGCGGCGGCTGGACCGGCTGGTCATGGAACACCAACCTCATCCCTGACCCGGTGGGCCTGCTCAAAGAAATTCACGGCAATAATCTCAAGACGGCCCTCAATCTCCACCCCGCCGACGGCATCAACAGCACTGAGTCGCCGGAGTTCTTTGAGGAAATGAACGAATACCTCCGCGGAAAATACGATGTCAAAGGCTCTTCGGACAAGACTATCCCCTGGTATCTTGACTATCCCGACTTCACAAACGCCTTCTTCAGCACCATCATCCGTGAGCATGAAAAAGAAGGCGTGGACTTCTGGTGGCTGGACTGGCAGCAACATCTCACCAGCCCATACACCAACGGAATGGGCCAGACTTTCTGGTGCAACCATGTGTTCTTCAATGACATGGCCAAGAACCGCCCCGACCATCGCCCGTTAATCTTCCACCGCTGGGGCGGCATAGGCAGCCACCGTTACCAGATTGGTTTCTCCGGCGATGCCTGCATTAACTTCCCCACTCTTGCTTTCCAGCCCTACTTTACCGCAACAGCTTCAAACGTTGGCTACGGATACTGGGGCCATGACCTGGGCGGACACGCCTTCACCGACGAGAAGATTGTCAACGACCCCGAGCTCCTTCTCCGCTGGCTCCAGTTCGGCGCCTTCTCACCCATCTTCAGAACCCACGCCACAAATGACTCACGCATTGAGCGTCAGATTTGGAAATTCCCCAACTTCCCCGATTTGCGCGAAGTTGTGAATCTCCGCTATGCCCTGTTCCCCTACATTTACACAATGGCCCGCCAGACCTACGATACCGGTATCTCGCTCTGCCACCCGCTCTACTATGAATATCCCGATGCTGAAGAGGCTTACAACTTTGAAGACGAATACTTCTTTGGCAACGACATCATTGTATCGCCCATTGTTGAGCCGGCCAAAAACGGTGTCAGCACCAAAACCATCTGGTTCCCGGAAGGAAACTGGTGGAGCGCCGCCACAAATGAACTCATTGAGGGCCCCTGCACATTGTCAATGAATTTTTCAAAGACCGACATCCCCTACTTCTATCGCGAAGGCGCCATCGTGCCCCTGAACCCGGCCAGTGTGAAAAACGTCACCGAACACCCCCGCCACCTGGTTCTGAATGTCATCGCCGGCAAAAACGGAGAGGCATCGCTCTATGAGGACGACGGCGACAACCCCGATTACGCCACCGTCTACGCCACCACAGCCCTCGCCCAGACAAAGAGCGGCAACACCACCACACTGACAATCAGCCCACGCCAGGGCAACGTCAGCAGCCTCCCCGCCTCAAGGTCCTACACCGTCCGGGCCTTCAACACCAACACCCCGGTCGCTGTCAAGGTCAATGGCCATGCTGTCACCGATTTCACCTATGACGCCGACACCAAATGCACCACAGTGGAAGTGCCCCTCACTGACTGCGCATCCACGGCAACCATCGAGATTGAAGAGACATCCGCCGGTGTCGCCGACATCAGCGTCCCCAAAGCCCGCGTCATCTACAACAAGGCTTCTGACACCCTCACCGCCGAATTCGGACAGACCCGCAGCAATGTCGAGCTGACCATGTTCAATCTCGCGGGCTCTGAGTTTGTGAACCACAAATATCAGAACATATCGGGATTCTCAGAAAGCCTGGACATGCTTCCCGCTTCAAATATGTATATCTGCAAGATTGTCACCGACAAGCAGGTCATTATTGAAAAAATATCCAAATAATCTTCAGCCATGAAAAAAATAGCATTATATATAGCTGTGTTTTTCTGCAGCCTGCCGGCCCTGGCAGGCATGTCAAACTCCATAGAATACACTCACCTCAACATCGTAGGCACAGCCGTTGCCGGCGGATGGGACTACAACGCCACCCCCATGAGCCGCATTGACAACGGTGTGTTCACATGGACCGGCACCCTCAAAGCCAACGAGCCCTTCAAGTTCATGAACTCGAACGACGGGTGGCACAAGCATGTGGTGGCCACAACAAAGGACGAGCTGATTAAAGAAGGTGAAATCCATCACCTGGACTTCTACGCCAACTGGCAGCTCCCCGATGCCCTTGACAACAAGTTCAAGGTTGCGACAACAGGCCAATACACCCTCACTGTCGACCTGCGCAACATGTGCGTATCCCTGTCCAAGCCCCTCCCCGCCCAGTCTTACCCCGACAAATACTATGTCACCGGCTCCGCTCTTGACAACCGGGTGATTGAGATGAACAAAATCGAGAATTTCGAATTCAAGCAGAGCCTCAGCTGCAAAGCCGGCAACATTATTCTCATGGACACCCCGGTCAGAAACGAAAACACCCGCTATTTCACACCCGTGTTTGAAGATGTCGACCTCTCGTTCGGCAAAGGCTATGCCTGCAAGCTGGGCGTGACCACCGACGCCGACGCCCGCGGATGGAGCGTCTCTGTCCCCGGTGACTACATCCTGTACATCTCCTGCAGCAACAACACATACATCGGACGCAAGCACACCCCCCGCAAGGCGCTCTACATCACCGGCGGCTGCTGCCAGTATCCGTGGGATTACATCCACGACGAGGTGTGCGCCTTTGCTCCCGACCCCGCCAACCCCGATGTCCTGATTTGGGAAAACGAGCTCAGAATAGGATGGGTCAGCACCGCTCCCGAGCCCAACCGCTTCAAGATTCTCACCGACAAGGACTGGAATTCCGAAACCTATCACCCCTACATCGCCGACACCCCGGCGGAAGGCACCACCCAAATCAGAACCACCGACGGCGAAGACTCAAAATGGACAATCTCCCGAAGCGGAACATACAGAATTGCCGTGAACACCCGCACCGAGACAATGACCGTTGAATATCTCTCCGCCTCACAGCAGGCCCCGGACATCAACGGCAATGCCGGTGTTGAATCCGCCAAAACCGACGACACCGACGGCGTTGTGCTCTCATGCGCCGCCGGCAGCGTGGAACTGGTTTATTCCCCGGTGCCCGTGGACGTGAAAGTGGTGAACATGGCCGGCTCTGTCGTGGCTCTGAGAAACGGCCTCACCAAAGGAATTGTGGCCGGAGACCTCACCTCAGGCGTTTACCTAGTCTCCGTAAACGGAGAGGCTGTCAGCAAATCTTACAAAATCATCATTTAATCCATCATGAAACACAATATATTAGCCTTGACTCTCGCCGGACTGGGCCTGATGGCATCAGTGTCCGCATCGGCAAAAGATGTGTATGTCTATTCCACGACAGGCAACGAGATGGGACGGACCGACAACGTGAAACAGATTGTGTTTGACAACGGCAAAATCACAATTGTCCCCCACTCGGGTGAAAAGGCCGACTACTCCCTGGCCGACGTCGGTTGTGTCTCCTTCAAGTACCTGGACCTTAACGGAATATCTGCCCCCGAAGCAGCCGGTATCACTGCCGCTTTGAACGGCGGGACACTGTCCGTGACAAGCGACAGTGTGATTTCAGAAATACGTGTTTACAACACAGCCGGCTCATTGACCGGCTACTGCGCGCCTTCGGCATGCCGGGCAACCATGAAAATCGACACCCGCGGTGTCAGCTTCGTGGTTGTTAACGGCGACGGTGTTTCCCGGACCTTTAAAATTGCAAGATAACCATGAAAAAGCTCAAACATATCTCATTAGCGTTCATTGCCGTCTGTGCATCGGCCCTCGCGGTCTATGCAACGGACTACCTGTTCTTTCACCGCAACGGCAAAGTCATACAGCAAATCCCGGCCGGGAGCGTTGAGCGCATCGTGAAGGGCAACGACGGCAGACTCAGCGCCGTTGACAATGAAGACAACGCCCTCTATACCTTCGCCGCGGATGAGGTCGACTCCATCACATTCACGGCTCCGCTGCCCAAGGCCGACCTGCTGGATGTTGTCTTCAACGCCGACGGAACGGCCACCGACATCTCGCCCATGAAATTCACTGTCGAGCGCGGCGGCAGCGCCACCACCGTCTGGAACGACGACTACCAGCGCTACGAGGCCAGACTGGCCGGCAACAAATGGGGCGACAGCAATGTCGCCAGCGACTTCTATCGCGTCAACTACTCCGACAACCAGGCCTTCATGGACGGCCTTGCCGACGGCCACACCCTCGAGGCTCTGTTCATGCCGGAATACCAGACCCTCCCCAACGCCGAGGCCAAAGTCTTCGCCTCACACGAGGCCGGTGGCACCGGCATCATGTTCAAGGCCACATGGAGCGGCCCCAATCAGCTCAACGCTCTCACATTCCTGCCCAACGTCTCCACCGGCTCAAACAGCTCCTGGCAGTGGGCCGCCAGCGACGTTGTCCCCCAGTCCGGGATATATTACCACGTGGTGGGCGTTTGGGACAAGGATGCTAAAAAGGCAAGAATCTATATCAACGGCGAGCTGAAAAACGAAATCAGCATCGACGGCCAGAACTTCATCCTCGCCAAAGACGGAGCCCGTTTCTTCTGCCTCGGCGGCGACGCCTGCGTGAAGGGCGGCAGCAAGACCACCGGCGTCCAGAACGGCATCAACGGCCGCATCGTGCTGGCGCGCATCTACAACGACCCCCTCTCCGCCGATGACGCAGAGAACCTCTACCGCGCTGCCTGTGCCGTCACTCCGCAGCTGCCCAAAGCCGACCTGCTGGATGTTGTCTTCAACGCCGACGGAACGGCCACCGACATCTCGCCCATGAAATTCACCGTTGAACGCGGCGGCAACGCCACCACAGAATGGAGCGATGCCTTCAACCGCTATGCCGCCAGAATCACCGGCAACAACTGGGGTGACAGCAATGTGGCCGAAAATTTCTTCCGCATCAACTACGACGGCAATCAGGCCTTCAAGGACGGCCTCGCCGACGGCCACACCCTCGAAGCTCTGTTCATGCCCGAATACAGCGGCTCGCTCGCCGATGCCGAAGCCAAAATCTTCGCCTCCCACGAAGCCGGCGGCACAGGTCTCATGATCAAGACCAAAGGCTCGGCCAGTTTCCGCGGTAACGCGCTCACCTTCCTGCCCAATGTCTCCACCGGCTCCAACAGTTCATGGCAGTGGGCTGAGAGCGATGTGGTGCCCGAGTCTTTCGGCTACTACCACATCGTGGGCGTTTGGGACAAGGATGCCAAAAAGGCAAGAATCTACGTCAACGGACAGCTGAAAAACGAAATCAGCATCGACGGCCAGAACTTCATCCTCGCCAAAGACGGCGCCCGTTTCTTCTGCCTCGGCGGCGACGCCTGCGTGAAGGGCGGCAGCAAGACCACCGGCGTCCAGAACGGCATCAACGGCCGCATCGTGCTGGCTCGCATCTACAACGACCCCCTCACCACATCCCAGGCCCGACTCCTCTACAAAGAAGTTGAGGAAGGAATAATCGCCTCCAAACCGGCTGTTGAAAACATCACCCTGCTGGCTGATGTGCAGGTCAAGGCCGGCGCCGTTTATCCCATCTACGGCGAAGGCTTCAAAGACGGCGATGTCATCATCTTCGACAACGGCACAAACCATTGGGAACTTCCCGCCACCCTCCATGGCGATGCCGGCGTAAAGGTGACTCTCCCCGACGATGTGAAGAGCGGAACATTCAATGTCACCCTCAAACGCGGCGACGGTCAACAGTCGCTGGGCTCAGTCCATTTCCTGCGCGTTAAGGATTTTGAGTGCCGCGCCAACATCGTGGCTCACCGCGGCTACTGGGCAAAGGAGGGCGCAGCACAGAATTCACGTGCTGCCCTGCGCAACGCCATCGAACTCAAAGCCTACGGCGCCGAAACCGATATTTGGCTGACCAAAGACAACGTGCTGGTAATCAACCACGACCCCTCCATCGGCGGCGTAACCATCCAGACATCCAACTACAACGACGTCAAAGACAAGACATTGTCAAACGGAGAAAAAATACCCACCTTCGCTGACTATCTTGACATCCTCAGAACCAGCGACCACTGCAAACTGATTGTTGAAATCAAGTCTCATTCAACGGACGCCCGCACCATCGAGGCCGCAAAAGCCGCCGTCAATGCCATCAAAGCCGCAGGCCTTGACGACAAAGCCGAGTATATTGCTTTCAACTATCCCACCTGCCAGGCCATCGCTGCCGCTTATCCCGGCATCAAGGTTCAGTTCCTGTGTGACAACGCCTCACTAATCCGCACCCCCGCACAGCTCAACGCCGCCGGCGGCATCTCAATCGACTACAACGAGGCGCTGCTCAACGCCAATCCCACTTTTATCGACGAAGCCCACAAGCTCGGACTTACTGTCAATGTGTGGACAATCCGCTCCAACGAAGCCATGGGCGAATGGATAAACAAAGGCGTGGACTTCATCACCACCGACATGCCCGATTTAGGCATGAAATACATGGAGTATTACAATATGAACAAGTAAACAATCAGCTCAGTCTCAGAAAAATATCCAACTGTTTTTTGAGACACACTTGAGAACTCGACCCCAAGAGAGGCTGTCTAACAACCAAAGTTAGACAGTCTCTATTTTATACACAAAATCTGAAGATTTAGGCTGCATTTGCCACTACTGATATAAATTTTGGGTAA
>SFOH01000006.1 GCA_004552485.1 Bacteroidales bacterium
TGTCTATCATGACGCAAAGTTAGCCCATATTGTTGAGATATACTACCGTCTGACGGTCAATCTTCGGTTAGCCCTGCCACGGAACTACGCCGCTGCCCCAATCTACCTGCTTCTATTTTTCGCCTTATGCACTTGCACCGCAACGGCAACATCATATACCGTAAACTTTAAGAGCTCTTCCGGCGATCGCGTCCAAATCACTACAGAAACCAATGTGGCTGACCTTTGTGCTTCCGACAAAGATTATATCTCGTCTGTGTCTGAAGTAAACAATGTGTATCAGACGGCTGATGGTATTCTCTTCGATGGCACTTCAGGGGAGGCATCACTTGAACTGGCTCTCAATCGTAACGGACAGAAAAATGCGATATCATACGTCCTTGAGGTTGTGCCCTATTCCGGCGAGGATGCAGCTGTGAGCGTAAATTCTATGGAACAAACCATTACCAAGCACACTACTGAGCTGAAGTTCAGGTTCAGCCAACCCACAAAAGAGGGATCGCTCATGATTGCCACAAAAAACAATGCGCGCTTCTGTTTGAAATCGCTCACGGTAGACTATGTCATTTCCAATGAGATTGCCTTCCAGGATAAAAATTACACCATTGATTTTGGGGAAACATTTGAAGCACCAATTCTTTTCAAAGGCGTTAATATCAAGGATGTTAAATATACATCAAGCAGCAAGTATGTTGCAGAGGTCGACGCCGCTACAGGAGCTATTACGGTGGTGGCGCCGGGAAGTGCTGTTATCACGGCTTCCGCCACCGATCCGAATAACACTTCAGCCTCAGTTTCAGCCAGCTATACTCTGAACGTCCTTCCTAAGGTAGTCGCGGACGGTGAAGATGTGACTGTTCTTTGGAACTTTTATAATGTGGAGCCAACGATACATAACAAGACTGTTACCGATGAGCCAATCACCAATCTTCATGGCGAATTGTTTGGTGTGTGGTATATCGATGGCGAGTTTCAAAAAAAGGGAGTTTTGGAACGTACCGGTACGTATGAAAACCGTGCTATTGTTTTTGGCGAATCGGGCGATTCCTCTGAAACTTCAATCAGACTTGAGGGCAAAAATTTGATTGCCGATGTATCGCAACCTATAAACCTGATTGTTGCAGACCTGAACGGACGCAGCATATTCAGCGGCGAGCTAAAAGAGTCTGCCGTCATTCCGTTGGCCAACGTGACTTCGCCCTTTGTGGTCGTCAGATATATATGCAATGAACGGGCATATACCAAGAAATTTATTATAAAGTAACCGGGCGCATCGCCGCTTAAGGGACATAGACTTAGTTGCTCCGCTTCCGTGCCACACGGGGGCGGAGCGATTTGTGTTTGCGGGGGCGGGATGAAAAAAGTGGCGGGAAATGAGGGCTGTATGGAAATAATCATGTAACTTTGCAGGAGGAGCGCAATCCTCAATCCTCAATCCCCAATCCTCAATCCTCAATCCCCAATCCTCAATCCTCAATCATAACTCAAACCTCATACTTAAAAAAACTATCCTATGGGTCGTCTGTGTTTCATCTCGCGGGCTTATCGCAACCGCACCTCGTCAGGCAATAAGGCCAAGAGCGACTACGAAGACATACTCACTGCGGCCGGCGCCGTAAACCTGGGCCTCGAACGCACGTACGGCGACGGCAAGGCGCGCGGCTTCGTGCGCAACCTTGCGGGCATCGTGGTCGCGGCCGCGCGCCTGCGGCCGGGCGACACGCTCGTGCTGCAGTATCCCGTGAAGAAGTATTTCGCGGCCGTGTGCCGGGTGGCGCGGATGCGCGGGGCGCGGACCGTGGCGCTGATTCACGACTTAGGGTCGTGGCGACGCCGCAAGCTCACCGTGGCGCAGGAGCTCCGCCGCCTGGACAATGCCGATGTCGTGGCCGCCACCAATCCCGTGATGGCGCAGTGGCTCGCCGAGCAGGGCTTCCCCGAGGAGAAGCTCCTGGCGCTGGGCCTCCACGACTATCTCTCCGACGCTCAGCCTCCCGAGGCCGCGCCCACCGACCTCGGCTCCGTTGCCTATGCCGGCGCCCTGAACATGCGCAAGAACGCGTTCCTCCTCGAGATGAAAGAGCTGAAAGGCGTGCACGTCGAACTCTACGGCTCGCTCAAAGACTACACCCCCGAGCACATCACGGCCCACGGCTTCGTGGAGCCCGACGCCTTCATCCGCGGCGCCAAAGGAGCCTGGGGACTCGTCTGGGACGGCGACTCGCTGGACGCCTGCACCGGCGCCTGGGGCGAATACCTCAGCGTGAACACCCCCCACAAGAGCGCCTTCTACCTGCGCGCCGGCCTGCCCCTCATTGTGTGGAGCCGCTCGGCCATAGCGCCCATCGTGCGCGAGCGCGGCATCGGCCTGTGCGTCGACTCGCTGCGCGAACTGCCCGACTTGCTCGCCTCCATCACCCCCGAGCGCTACCGGGCCCTGCGTGCATCGGCCCTCCGCGAGGGAGAGCGCGCCGCCCGCGGCGAAAACCTCCGCGCCCTCCTCGCCTCGCCCCCCATCGCCTCCCGCCCCGAATAAGCATCATGAACGCCAGCCAATCTCCCACACCATGAGCCAAAAGAAACTCTTCTGCCAGCGCGGCCCCCTGGCCTACGCCCTGTCGCTGAACAAGCAGATACTGACGCGCAAACTCCGCGACGCCTTCTCCCGTGAACGCTTCGCGCGCCAGCGCTGCGCCGAGACCCTCCCCGTCGTCGTCCACGCCCACAGCTGCTCCCTCATCAAACGCGGCCCCGGCGCCGGCGACCCTGCCCTCCAGGAGGGCAAGGCCCGCAACATACGCCTCGCCTGCAGCCGCATGGACGGCCTCATCATCGCCCCCGGCGAAACCTTCTCCTTCTGGCACCTCTGCGGCAAAACCTCGCGCCGCAACGGCTTTGCCCCCGGCCGCATCCTGGTGGGCGGCGTGCTCCGACCCGGCGTCGGCGGCGGCCTGTGCAACCTTGCCAACACCATCCACCTCCTGGCCATGCACAGCCCCCTCACCGTCACCGAGCTCCACCACCACTCCGACGCCCTCGCCCCCGACCCCGGCGGCGTCCGCCGACCATACAGCGCCGGCACCTCCGTCAGCTACAACTACATCGACCTGCGCCTGCGCAACGACACCGACCGCCCCCTCCAGCTCTGCCTCCGCTGCCATGACGACGCCATGACCGCCGAGCTCCGCACCACCGCCGCCTTCCCCCACGCCTACCGCATCGTCGAAGAAGACCACCACTTCACCCGTGCCGACGACGGCCACTACTACCGCATCTCGCGCATCTTCCGCGAAACCCTCGACCGCGTCACCGGCGCCGTCCTCGCCCGCGAACTCAAGTGGAACAACCGCTCGCGCGTCATGTTCGACCCCTCCCTTCTCCCGCCCGAACTCATCCGCTGACCCGCCCCCCAAGACAAAACCAATCATGACCGAACAGACCCCCGCCGACACCACTCCCGCCGCCCCCGTACGACCCACCGTACGCTCCCGACGTGCCCCCTTCGAACTCACCATCTTCTGCACCATGATCGCCCTGGCCGCCACCGTCGGCATCGTCTACAGCGCCCAACCCATAGACCCCGTAATGTACCGCGTCGATGAAGTGTGCTGCATCGTCGCCGTCATCATCACGCTGACAGTCGCCTTTGTCCGGGCACTTCCCGCTGCCGCCGTCGGTGCGCTCACCGCCCTCGTGTGCATAATCGCCGCCCCCATCGTGCTCAACGCCGTCATCATGGACGAAGCCTCCACCGTCACCTACCCCGCATACTTCACCGAGAAATCCGTCTCCCACTCCAAGTACGGCAACACCTATAACGCCACCTATCAGGCCGCCAACTCCCGCGTCTACCACGCCGAAATCACCGACCAAGCGTATTATGCCGACACCTATCCCGAGGTCATCACCATGAAAGAACAGCGCGGACTCATGGGCTGGACGGTCGACGCCACCGACGCCGGCACCATCTACGACCGCACCTTCTGGACCCTCTTCGCACTCTGCATCTGCTTCTCCACCGGAATATGGCAGTATACCCGCTATAACATCGACTTCCGGCGACGCTACGGCAACATCGCCATCTTCATCATGGCCATCTCCGCCCTCCTCCCTTACGCAGAGACCACACCCATCGTGCTCTACCTCGCCCTCGGCGGCACCGCCCTCGGCGCACTCCTCTGCTTCGCCCTCATGGCCAACTACCACATCGCCCGCCGGGGCCCCGCCGTCATGGCCGACATCGTCGCCCGCCGCGAGCCCCGCTATCTGCGCGGGCCCCGCACCCGCGACACCCTCTACACCTACACCTTCGCCATACACGACCCCGACTTCGAGTTTGAGTGGGGCGAAGAACGGGGCACCATCCTCGGACCCGTCACCACCCCCGGACTCCCCGTCCGCATCGACCGCGGCTGCCTGGGCATGCGCATCATCCGCCCCATCTGACCCCTAAACCCTAAAACCTCATAAATCCCCCCCGGAACAATGAAAGAACAGACAACCGAACCCACCGAGCCTACCACCTCCACACCTCCACCCGCACCCACCAAACGCTCGCGGCGCTCGCCCTTCGAGCTCACCCTCTTCTGCCTCACCACCTGCATCATCGCCTCCCTCGCCATCATCTTCGGCAGCGTCCTCATCATCGAGCCCATCGGCCTCACCTTCGTCGGCATAGGCGCCGCCGGACTCGCCGTCTCCCTCCTCGTCATCCTGCTGCGCTTCATCCCCACCGTCGTCAAAACCGTCTACACCGCCCTCCTGTGCGGCCTCGCCCTCGCCCTCGCGCTGAACTTCCTCCTGCCCGACGAGTCGAGCACCGTCTCCTATCCCGGCTATTACAAGAGCCGCCACATCACCACCAGCCGACGCGGCGGAAAGTCGTACCACGTCATCTACGCCTCCGACCGGGGCCGCACCTACACCACCTCCGTCTCCGAGGACGACTATTACCTCGAGAACTACCCCGACCAAATCACCATGAAAGAACAGCGCGGCCTCCTGGGCTGGGAGATCGAAGACACCGACAATTGGAACTTCTACGAGCGGCTGCGCTGGTTGCTGCTCGCCCTGGGCATCTGCCTGTGCGAAGGCATATGGCTCTACTCGCGCTGCACCATAGACTTCCGGCGCAGCATCGCCACCACGGCCATAGTGGCGCAGGTGCTGACGGTGGGAATGATGCTCTTCGCGCCGTCGGTCGGGGCGGCCGTGCTCAGCTCCATGGCCACCGTGTTCGCCGCCGGCGTCTGCTTCGTGCTCATGGCCAACTACCACCGCTGCGAACGGGGCGCGGCGCAGTGGGCCGTCATGGAAGAACGCCGCAAAGTGCGAAACCGCTCCGGGAAGCGCGCCCCCTACAACTACGTGTATCGGTTCAGCGTCAACGACGGCGAATTTGAGTTCAAGTGGGGCGAGGACCGCAGCGCCTTCCTGGGACCCATTACCACTGACGCACTGCCCGTGCGCATCGACCGCGGCTGCTTCGGGATGCGCGTGGTCAAGCCCATCTGACGCCCCCGATCCACCCCCGTGCGCCCGCGCCGCGCGGCCCTTTTCGTGCGCCCGCGCGGTTCGTCATGAAAACCCCGGGGTTCGTCAAAAAAGCAAGGGGGTTGGTAAGTTTTAGCGCAAAACTCAAGGTTATGTCCCCAAAATGTTGTAACTTTGCCACTAATGAACGGCATCTCTATGAGTATGCGGGACATTCTAATCCTCAACTGTCAAACAATAGCACGGCTCCCCAAGCCCGGGTGTTCATCCGAAAACCCTAACCGCAAAACCATAAACTCTATATCGCATGTACAAGATTTGCTTAAACTCGAGAGATGAGCTGCTGATTATCGACCTCGACAAGATCGCTTTCTTTCAGGCCAACGGCAACTACACTCAGATGACCTACATCGGCGGCGACTCCCATCTGCTGTCAATAGGCCTGGCCAAGGCCGAGGAACTCATCCGTCTCACCTGGCCCGCCGACCGCCCTTCGCCGTTCGTGCGCCTGGGCCGCAGTCTGATGATCAACCAGAATTTCCTGTCCGAGATCAACATCTTCAAGCAGAAGCTTGTCCTCTCCGACAATGCCGAGCATTCCTACGCGCTGGCCGTTCCCAAGCCCCTGCTCAAGGACTACAAGGACCGCATCAACGAACTCTATCTGCGCCGCATCCTCAAGAAATAATCCCCCCGCCTCTCCTCCACTCATCAACTCATTCCTAATTCCTCATCCACTCTAATCCACTCAAATGTCAAAAGAATACATCGTCGGCCGCTGCCCGGAGTCGGCCGTAAAAATTCCCGACGGCCGCAACGGCGTCAGCAGTAAACACGTGAAAATCACTGTCCATGACGACGGCGAGTGGGAGGTCGAGGACCTCAGCTCGGCCAACGGCACGTACGTCAAAGACCGCAACGGCGACTTCCAGCGTGTCTTCCGCAAGAAAATCTCGGAGAAAACGGTTCTGCGCCTGGGTCAGCAGGGCCACGACAGTTTCGTGTTCATGGCCCACCGCGTGGTGGCGCCGGCCGGTTCGTACGCCTACGAGTTCAAGCAGCTTCAGAAGATGCTTGCCCGTCAGCGCGAGGAAGAGGAGAACCTGGAGCGCAAGAACTCGCGCAACATGAACATCGTGAAGTTAGGCGCGCCGGCGGCCATGGTGCTGTGCATGGGCCTGGACCTGGTGGTGCCGGCGCTGAAGGAGAATCCGCAGGCCAATCTGATGGTGTCGCGCGCGGCGATGTGCCTGGCGCCGTTTGTAGTGGGTATGTTCTTCGGCATCGACCGCAAGGGCGCCAAGGCGGTGAAGCAGCGCCGCATGAAGGTGCTGACCTGCCCGTGCTGCAATCTGCCCATCTCCGAATACGATATCGAGAACATGCAGTGCTCGCGCTGCCGCGCCCACTGATTCCTCATTCCTCCATCCTCCATCCTCCATCCTCAATCCTCATTCACTCATTCACTCTTAAAAACATCCTATCATTATGAAAAAGACATTCTTAGCTCTCTTGCTGGCAGTGATGTTCATCCTGCCCCTCAATGCCCGTACTTTCGTGCTCGTCACCGGTGTTTCAAACTATGGCGACGAGAGCAATCTCGCGCAGACAACGAAGGACGCCAAGCGTTTCCGCGATGTGATGCTGCAGCAGACCAAAGACGTTAGTATTCTGACCTCGCGCAATGTGACGCGCGACAATGTGCTCTCAAAGCTGCGCGCCATCTGCAACCGTGCCCAGGAGGGCGACAAGGTCATCTTCTTTTACAGCGGCCACGGTATGCCCGGCGCCATCTGCGCTTACGACGTTCCCATCTCATACGACGACCTGACGGCGGTGCTGGCCACTTCGAAGGCCAGTCAGAAGATCTGCTTCATCGACGCCTGTCACGCGGGTTCGATGGCCGAGACGGCTTCGCGCGCCGGCAGCAAGGACTGGGCCAAGGCTGTGACGGAGCAGAAGGGCACGGCTTTCTTCGTGTCGTCGCGTGCCGACGAGTATTCGATGGAGAATCCGATTCTCGGCGCGGGCTTCTTCACGGCAGCCCTGCTGAAGGGCATCCGCGGCAAGTCGGACTCGAACGCCGACCGCAAGGTGACGGTGCTGGAGCTCTTCAAATATATCCACGCCGATGTGGTGAAACGCAGCAAACAGCGTCAGCACCCGCAGCTCATCGCCCCCAAGCAGATGCACAGCGCCGTTGTGGCCGAGTGGTAAATGGGGAATGGGGATCGCCGACTCCTCCACCCATTCCTCATTCCTCAATCCTCAATCCTCAATCCTCCCCCTCCGACTGCTTTGTTCGTGAAAAGGCCCCCCGTGCCGATAGCCCCGCTGAAAGGGGTGCACGGGCCTGGAAAAATGCAATTTCGTCCAAAAAACCCATAGGTTCGTCCAGAATCCGGGAAAAAGCTTGCAAAACCCATCGTGGCGGACGTATCTTTGCATCACAAACAAAACAAACAACAACTCAAAAAACTCAAAATTATGGATACCAAAGAACTTAACGCCAACAAGAACAACAAGAACAACAAGAGCAACGTTGCAGGTCAGGCCGCAATGATGGCCGGAGCCGCCGCCGTCGGCGTAGCCGGCACGGCAGTAGCCGCCGAACTCACGGGCGACCACGATGCCGAGCCCGTCGAGGAGGTTCAGGAAGAGGCCGCCCAGGACGCTCAGGCCGAAACCGCCAACGACCCCGCCGCTGACGCTGCCGCACAGGCCGCCGCTGCTCAGGCTGCCGCCGCTGCCGCACAGGCCGCCGCTGCACAGGCCAACCACGGTAACCATGGTGGTCACGGCAATCAGGGTGGCAACGAACACACTGAGCAGGAGACCGTGCCCCCTATCACTGAGGAGAACGGCGGCCAGGGCAACGGCAACAACGGCGAGGGCGGCTCAACCGGTACTACCGGCGAGGGCGGCACCACCGGCGAAGGTGGCTCAACCGGAACAACCGGAACAACCGGCACCACAGGTGAAGGCGAAGGTCCCGCTCCCGTCAACCCCGACGACGTGGCAGACGCTATCATCGCCGAAGAGGAAATCGACCCCAATGACATCGACATGGCCGACGTCGTGAACTTCGAGGAAATCGGCACTGTCTACAACGTTGACGGCTCAAGCTACACCGCCGCCACGTTCTCAGACCCCGACGGCAATCAGCTCGTGATGGTCGACATCGACGGCGACAACACCTTCGACGTCATCCAGGATCCCGAGACGGGCGCTCAGCTCTGCGACTCGGAGGGCAACGTGATCAGCCCCAACCTCACCACCGACGACGCCGAAATCGCCATCGACGACACCACGGGCTATCTTGCCTCGAACGATCTCGATTCGAACATCTCGGGCGAGGACGATGCCTCCTTCATGAACGACGTAATCGGCTGAGAAAATGGCTGATTCATCAACCCTGATATTCAAATGTCTTAACCCGGAATGCGGGCAGATGATCAAGCTGCAGCGCCCCGCCAAGAGCGGGGTCTACAGCGTGACCTGCCCCCATTGCGGCGTTAAGAAGAATCTGAAGATAAAAGGCCTGGACGCTATGGAGGCCGCTCCCGAACAGGAGGGCGCCGGTCAGCAGCAGGCTGAGGGCGGCAGCGCCGCCGCCGGCAACGGCTCGGAGAAGGGTGCCGAAAAGGGTGCCGATTCGGGTGTGCCCGACAACTCCGCCAAGGCTCCTGTTTCGCTGGGCGAGGATTTTCTGACCGACACCGAGTACACCGTCGCCTGCCCCCACTGTCAGATGAAAATCGCCCTGGGCGCAAGCGACAAGGAGGGCACGAAGAACTTCCGCTGCCCGCGCTGCAAAGGACCGCTCACGATGTTTGTGCGCAAGCCCACGGTGGTGCTCGACAAAACGGGCGTCCTCACGCGCGGCAAGCTCGTGCTCCTGCGCCGCGGCTGGCTCAACAAGGACTATCCGCTGTCGCCGGGTTCGTGCGTCATCGGCCGCTACGACGAGGACGAGGTCTCGGACATCGCCATCAAGAACGACAGCACTGTATCGCGCCGCTCGGTCAAGATCGAGGTGAACTACACCTCGAGCGGCAACACGTTCAAGCTCACGGTCCTGAAATCGACCAACCCGGTGCTCCTCAACGGCAATGCCCTGGCCAAGGGCGAGGCCGTGTCGCTCAATTTTGGCGACATCATCACCATGGGTAAGACCCGCTTCCGCTTCGACCGCGACGAGTGAGTTCCCCCGCTTCTCTTCTCAAAATCCGTTTATAACTCCTCATCATGGAAATCAGTCTCAGACAACCTTACTCATTCAAGCAGCTCGGGAAACGCAGCAATCAGGAAGATGCGCGTTTCCCGGACTCGGATATGCCTCAGGACGTGAAGGCCGCCTTTGTGGTGTGCGACGGCGTCGGGGGCATTGACAAAGGCGAGGTTGCCAGCTCCATAGCGGCGAAGACCATCGGCCGCGAGATGCAGCGCGCCGACCTGTCAAGGCCCTTCACGGCCAAGGACTTCGGCCGCGTGCTCAACGCCGTCTACGACGCCTTCACCCGCGCTTCCGACGCCTCGAACCGCGGCATGGCAACGACCATGACGTTCGTGTGCTTCCACTCCAAGGGCATCTTCACCGCCTACATCGGCGACAGCCGCATCTACCATGTGCGTCCCGGCGTGGGCATCCTCTATCGCACCGAGGACCACTCGCTGGTCAACGAGCTCGTCCACTCCGGAAACATCACCCCCGAGCAGGCCGTGAACCACCCCCAGAGCAATGTGATCACACGCTGTCTCACCCCGCTCAAGCCCGGGCAGCACCGCGAGACGGCCTCGACATTCCAGCTCCGCGACGTGGAGGCCGGCGACTACATCTTCATGTGCACCGACGGCGTCCTCCATCAGGTCTCCGACCAAGCCCTCGTCGACATCCTCTCCGGCCCCGGCTCGGACAAGGAGAAGATTCAGCTGCTGGCCGCCATGAGCGCCGGTAGCTCGGACAACAACACGGCGTATCTCATTGGCGTGGAGAATGTTATCTACGACGATGATGACGCCCCTCCCGCCGAGGGCTCCGACGCCGGCACCACCGGAACGCCAACGCATCCCCTTGGCGCAAGCGCCGACACCATCGTGGAGACCCCCGCTTCGCGTCAGCCCAAGACGCTGGGCGGGCGCATCTCCGACTTTTTTGACAAACTTTTCTGAGCAGGTGCCCCGCCCCCCCCCCGGCGGAGCATCTGCTCGCAACCCTCCTTAAAAACCGACAATCCTTTATAGAAAAATGGCAGCGACCAACAATTCATCCTTAGCAGCCGGAACCGTGCTCGACAGCGGCGAGGCCAAATATCGCATCGTCAGTGTGCTGGGCCGGGGCGGCTTTGGCATCACCTACCTTGCCCTCGCCGAGATTATGGTGGGCCACGTTCCCACCGAGGCAAAATTCGCTATCAAAGAGCACTTCCCCTCCGCCTTCGCCCACCGCGAGGGCTGCGATGTGGTGGCTCAAGACGGCAAGGAAACCGAGTACGAGCGCAGCAAAGACGACTTTATCTCCGAAGCCGGCAAGCTTGCCTCGCTGGGCTCCGAGAACAGCAATATAGTGAAGGTGAACGAGGTGTTCGAAGCCAACGGCACCGCCTACTATATCATGCAGTATATCAACGGAAAGTCGCTGCAGGACTATGTGAAGGAGCGCGGCCGTCTGTCCTACGACGAGGCCGTGAAAATCATGGGCCCCATCCTCGACAGCGTGCAGTTCCTGCACAGCTCGCGCATCAACCATCTCGACATCAAGCCCGACAACATCATGCTCCATAAGGGCATCAACGGCCTGACTCCCGTGCTCATCGACTTCGGCCAGAGCGTCCACTACAAGAAGAACGGCGAGAAGACCTCGCCGAAGGGCGTCCTCGGCGTCAGCGAAGGCTACTCGCCCCTCGAGCAGTATGCCGGCATCACCGAATTCAGCCCCGCCACCGACATCTACGCCCTGGCGGCAACTCTGCTCTTCGCCCTCACCGGCGAGACTCCCCAGGCTGCCGGGCGCATCAAGCTCGACGACGTGCGCACCGCCCTGGCCAAGACCGTCCCCGCCGACTACATCGAGGCCATCTGCAAGGCCATGAAGAAGTCGGATGATGACCGCACAAGCTCCGTCGGCCTGCTCAAAGCCGACCTGGGCATCGCCAGCGGCGGCTCCGGCAAAGAGACCGTCGTCATCGGTCTGGGTGGAGACCCCGATCCGTGGTACAAGAAATTCGGCAAATTCATTTTCATCGCCCTGGTTGTCGCCGCCCTCGGCATCCTCAGCATCTTCGCCTATCGCTCCTGCGAGAAGAGCCGTGCCGCCGACGCCGCCGCAGCTGCTGCCGCCGCCGACTCCGCCGCCGCCGATTCAGCCGCCGCCGACTCCGTGGCCCACCAGGACAGCATTGCGCCTGCTCCCATACCTCCGAAACCCCAGCCCGACCCGCAGCCGACTCCGCAGCCCGATCCTCAGCCCACACCCCAACCAACTCCGCAGCCTGATCCGCAACCGACTCCTCAATCCGATCCGCAGCCCACGCCTCAGCCCGCACCGGTTGTCTCGAACGGAACGCTCAGCCTCGGCTACGGCACATGGTCCGGCGGAATCCGCAACGGCAAGATGCACGGCTCCGGCACTATCACTTTCACATCGTCACACCGCGTGCCCGAACGCTCAGACATGGCCGAGCCGGGATACACACTGCGCGGAGCTTTTGAAGACGGCCATTTCCAGTACGGCAAGCTCTATGATGCCGACGGTAACTTTGTAAAGAACGTATACTAATGAAAAAGAACGCATTAAAACTCTTAGCTTTTGCTGCACTCATCGGCGCAGGCATCACCGTCCTCGCCCAGCAGCCCAAATCGCCGGCCGCTCCCGAGCAGCCCAAAGCCGAGGCGCCCGCCGCCAAGGCTCAGCCCGCCGACTCCGCCAAGGCCGAAGACCTCTCGCCCGAACAGCGCCTCTACAACGCCATGGGCCTCGGGAAAGACTCCGTGCTCAACGCCGTCGCCACCTGCGACACCGTCTTCGACCGCGGGGAATATGCCGTGCGCCTCATCAAGAAAGACGGCCGCGTCATGTTCCTGGGCCTCAACCTCCTCTCCGACATGGTCAAGTCCACCTCCGACCGCGAGCTCACCTGCTTCATCGAAACGGCCCTCCTCGCAAAGTCGCAGAACCTTCTGGAGACCCTCTTCAGCAACGTCAAGCTCACCAAGGGCAAAATCGCCGACTTCAAGAGCATCAACCCCGACACCGAGTGCGCGCTCGCCGTCCTCAACAACAACAAACTCGGCGTGACATGGACCCTCAACGGACAGCAGGTGCGCGCCACCGTTCCCATCAGCTACGAGAGCCCCGCCGTCGAGGAGAACCGCAACCGCAGCCAGATTGAAGACCGCTTCATCGCCCAGCTGCGCAAGGGCGGCCTCACCGCCGAACCCGTCGCCATCGACACCGCCGCCATGCAGCCCTACGCCTCCGACATCTACATCATCCCCGGCGTGACTTACATCAACAACGAAATCAACACCAACACATACTTCTGCCGCCCCGACACCGTCTCCGACAAGTGGGAGCCCGTGTGGAGCAAAGCCTACCCCGTGCAGTCTATCGCCAACCTCTGCCTCTTCCCCTCCGCTGTCTACGGCGACCCCAAGGTTGAAATCAAGGTGCGCAAGCACGAATACGGCAAGAGCGAAACCCTCACCATCCCCTTCAGCGACCTCATCGCCGTAGCCCGCCACAACGGCTGCAAGCCCTTCTTCGGCGTCGAGAAATTCAAGGACGGCGAACTCAACGGCGCTCTCTTCTTCTACAACAAGATGCGCGGCTACGACCATGTGTTCCGCCTGATCTGCCGCCCCGAAGAAGTCATTGACGGCACCGGCGTCATCAAAGCTGTCGCCAGCCTCTACATCCCCACCAATAATATCGACGATCTTTTCCAACCTTACGTTCATAAGAAACCCCATGAAAAGATTAATTGGAAAAAATAAAGTCTTTGCGCGTTTGCTCATGGCGCTGTGCCTGATTGCCGGCACAGCGGCGGGCGTGCACGCTCAGTCGCCCGCCCAGATCGAAGAGCAGATGAACGAAATCAAGGTGGATGAGAACTACATCTACGGCGAAGGCTTCAATCCTGACGACAATATCGCCTATCAGGACGCTCTGATCGACCTGATTCGATTCGTGAACGAGGCGCGCCTTAAGGTTAACAAAGAGCTTTTGGAGCAAACCGATGTCCAGGCAAAAGTCAAAGAGCTGACCTACAAACAGGACGGCGTCACTTACACTCTGGTTTATCTCACAGTCGCAGAGGCCCGCGCCCTCCAGCCCAAACGCCCCGGCGCCATCATTAACGTCCCCGGCGGCAACGGCGGACAAATTGCGGTGAACACCACCGCCCCTGCTCCTCAGCCCCAACCGCAACCTCAACCGCAGCCTCAACCGCAGCCTCAACCTCAGCCGGAGCCAACCCCTTCATACTACGGCTCCGACAGCGGAATCGTGGCCGAACTCACCACCTATCTCCGTCATCTCAACACATTCCAGGAGGCAAGGGCCACAATGCAGGAGCACGTGAAAGCTCAGCGCATCAAAGCCGGATTGGCCGGTTCGATGGCCGAGGTCCCCGACGATGCCGTGGCTGTCCTCCTCGACAAGTTCCTTGGAATCGTGGCCGTCGTAACGCCCGATGACACGCAGACCCGCCAAGCCTGCAAAGCCAACAGCGCCGATGCCCCGCAATATGCCCGAATTTTCTGGTATAAATAAGAAAATGTAGAAAAACTAATCAAGCTGAAAAACAAATAACCACCCTATAAAATGCTTTTACAAATGAAACTGTCAAAGATACTCCTTATTCTTTTCCTGTTGTGCGGCGCCATGGGTGCCAACGCCGGAGTGACGTTCAAATTCAACGCCCACTCCGAGGCCGGCCGCTACAAGTACACCATGGAGTGCAACCTCAGTGCACTGCTCACCGAAATCAACCGTGCCGGTCAGGCCGGCGTGCCTCTGAACCTCAGCGGCCTGTCAAGCGCACAGATGGAGCCGGGCGCCAAGGAAAATCTTAGCAACCTCTGGAATAATATGGCATACTTCACCTGTAACAAGACCACCGTTATCTCACTGTGCCTCAACGATGTGCAGGGCTATCAGGTCCGCAATATTCCCGTGACCCTCAAGTTCCACGAGGCTGCCCCCGGCGAGTCGAACCACAAGGAACTTGTGGTCTCCTTCAACCGTAGAGGCACCATCACCGGCGTGCGTTTTGCCTGGGACCTTCAGGAAGACGTCAGCAGCATGATGGGTAAGAGCCTGGTAAACGGAGTCGCTGATGCTGCCGAACGCCGCGAGCTTCTGAAGTGGGTGGAAGACTTCCGCAGCTATTACAACGAGAAAAACATAACGGCTCTGGAGAACATATACAGCGATGATGCTCTGATTATCACCGGCAGCGTGCAAAAACGAGTGAAAAAAGGCCCTGATGGCCAGAACGTTGTCATCAAATCGACAGTGGTACACAGACAGCAGAGCAAAGAAGAGTATATAAAGAAGCTGAGACATCAGTTCCGAAACAGGATTGACGTGAAGTTTGACCATATCTCGGTGATGAGCCATAGCTCCAAACCGAAAATTTATGGCGTGCTCCTCCATCAGTCATGGACAAACGGCGGCTATCACGACGAAGGCTGGCTGTTCCTCGTTTGGGATTTCACCAATCCCGACCAGCCGCAGATCCATGTGCGCACATGGCAGGCCGATGAAGCCGTTGCCGAAGAAGGCTACTTCACCCTCGACGACTTCTTCTTCCCCTAATCCCCTGGCTATGGTTTTCTGACCCCTTTGACGGGTGAAAATGCAAAGTTCGTCCAATAAACCCATAGGTTCGTCAAAGATGCGCCAAAATATTTGGATTCGGCGCGCCACGGTATTAACTTTGCATCAGAAAACAAAAACAAACAAATATTAATCACAAAAACATAAGAACAATGGAGACAAAGAACATCAACGTGAACCCCGAATCAGGTTCTGAGAAAAAAGCAGGTAACGGCAAAGCTAAAAAGGTTGCCGGTGAAAGTGCAAAATTTGCTGCCGCCGCCGGACTTGGCGTCGCCGGAACAATGGCCGCCGCTGCCATGACTTCTCCCTCTGACGAGGAGGTTGAAGAGGTTGTCGAAGAGACCGATGCCGAAGCCGCAGAAGGTGCAGCCGAAGGCACTGCCGAAGCCGTCGACAACGAAGAAGCTCCCGTGAACCCCAACGACGTGCGTCTCGACCACGACCACAACGAGTATCACATCCACAACCACTACGATGCTCCCGACCACTCTGACGACCACGACACCGTTGACCCCGTGACCGAGGAGAATGAGAACGAGGAGCACGAGGCTCCCGCCGAACACGAAGAAAACGAAGACGAGATCGCAGCTGTTAACATCGACGAGCCCGAACCCCAAATTGACATCATCGACGAAGATCATGTGACGATTGACAGCGAGCCCGATGTCGCCGACAACTTAAACATCGACGGTCTCCCCAACGTCGATCCCATTGATGACATTGATCCCGATCCCGAACTGGCTTGTGGTGACGACATGATGGATGACATTATCGCTTAAAATCCTACGGCTATGAGAAAACTTATCTTCACCCTGGCACTTGCGGCCATGACCGCAATGATCCCCGCAGAGATTATCGCTAAGAAACAGGCCCCCAAGCGCACGGCCCCCAAGAAAGAAGCCGTTGCCAAGCGCACCGAAGCTCAGGTACGTGACTCGCTGAAAACCATCAAGGCCGCTGCCGATGCCGGCGATGCCAAGTCGCAGAACGAGGTGGGCATGTGGTACTACGTCGGCCGCCACGTCGACAAAGACTACAAGCAGGCCGCACAGTGGTGGGCCCGCGCCGCCGAGCAGAACTACACCCAGGCTATCGGCAATCTGGGCCTCTGCTACCAGACCGGTAACGGCGTCAAGAAAGACACCGAGCGCGCCGCCAAGCTCTACACCCGCTCCGTCAAGGACGGCAACAAGGCCCTCTTCGCCCAGCTCGAGAAGCTGGCCACCGAAAAGCCCGCCAACGTCTTCGAGAATGCCCTCGTCGCCAAGTTCTACCGCGAAGGCATCGGCACCAAGGAAGACATCAACAAGGCTCTGCCCTTCATGAAGAATCTCGCCAATGCCGGCGACGTGCAGGCCCAGTTCGACCTCGGCCGCATCTTCCTCCAGGACAAACAGGACGCCAAAGCCGCACAGTGGTTCAAGAAAGCCGCTGACAACGGCAACATCAACGCCGCATTCTTCTACGGACAGTTGCTCATGGAAGGCAAAGGCGTGCCCATGGACAAGAAAGAAGGCTTCAACTACGCCCTCCGCGCCGCCGAGAAAGATCAGCCCGTCGCCATGTACTACGTCGGCAACTGCTACATGAAAGGCGAAGGCGTTGTCTGCAACGCCGCCCAGGCCGTGAAATGGTACAAAGAGTCAGCCGCCAAGGGCAACCCCAACGCCCAGTTCGAGCTGGCCAACGCCTACCGCCTCGGCAATGGCATCGAGCGTAGCTATGACCAGGCCCTCAACTGGTACGCCGCCGCCGCCACCCGCGGCAAACTCAACGCCTTCAAGAAAATGATCCCTGACTCGCTGGCCAACACCCCCTTCATGAACTACATGAAAGGCGTCAAGTACTACCAGAACAACGACTTCAAGGCCGCCCTCAACGAGTTCAAGGCCGTTGAGAAAGCCAAAATCACCGACGGCAAAGTGATGCAGGCCGTTGTCCTCCTCAACAAGGACTACGAGAAGCAGAACTTCAAGAAAGGCGTGAAACTCCTCTCCAAAGCCATCGAAGAAGGTGACGCACAGGCTCTCTTCTACCTCGGCGGCTGCTACGAAGTCGGCAAGGGTGTGGCCAAGGATATGGACCTGGCAGTGCGCTACGTAAAACAGGCAGCCGAGATGGGCTACGGTCCCGCCGAATGCTACCTTGGCGACATGTACTACGAAGGCCGTGGCGTTCCCCAGAGCTATAAGGACGCCGCTGAGTGGTACGCCGCTGCCGACGAGCAGGGCCTCCTGAACCCCGCTGCCGCCAAGCGCTACGCCGCCTGCTACCAGCAGGGCCTCGGCGGCCTCACCGCCAACAAGGACAAAGCCGCTGAAATTCTCAAGCACGCTTCCCGCAACACCATCGGAAACCTGCTGAAACTCATCTGATTACTTAATCACCCCGGCGGGACAGAGCACTACTACAAAAACACACACCGCTCTGTCCCGCCACTCTGCTTTTGACCGGCCTGCGCCAGGCGTGTGGCCGGTCAAAACAGTATCCTCCCCCCGCCCGCTATAACACCCAATCCAACCGATTATGAATAAGTTTATTAGCCACATCGTCGTTCTTCTCATCATGGCAGTCTGCGCCCCGGCCGCTTTCGCCGACCAGGAGCTGACCGTCCGGACCATCGAGCCACTGCCGATAGACATGACAGCAAGGACCATGAGCCGCAACGACCTCCATGGCGAGAAATGCGGTCTGGTCAAGGTGCAGTGCGTGCTCGACGGCATGGTCTTCCGCGGCAACGTCATGGGCGAAGTGGAGCGCAAAGAGGGCGAATACTGGGTCTATCTCACCAAGGGCACCAAGTTTCTGCAGATTGCCCATCCTCAGGTGCTTCCAATCACCATCAACATCGAAGAGCTCATGGGCAGTCCCATCGCCTCGGCCATGACCTACCGCCTCGTGCTCGGCATCCCCGACGCCCTCTATGCCGCCGTCGTCGGTGCCAACAATGCCAATGCCAACGCCTCCGCCGCCGCTCCCAACCCCGCCGCCAACATCTCGACCAACGGCACAATGAAAGGCAAAGTCGTAGAAGAGACAGGCGAACCGTTGATCGGCTGCACGGTGAATCACTTCCGCAACAGTCATCGCGTGACCGCTATAGCCAGTGACATTGACGGCGAGTACATGTTGAAAAACGTGCAGCCCGGCGACATCGTGCAATTCATGTACATCGGTTACAGGACAAAAGAGGTGACCCTGGAGAACGCTGTTCCGAAGGAAATTACCGTGACCCTGCGCGAGGGCAACCCTAAGAAGATGGAATACCTGGTGATTGATCCCCTCGACGACTCGCGCTATTATGACCTCGATGGCAACGAGCTGCCCGAGCGACCCACCAAGAAAGGCACCTACCTGCGCGTGAAAAACGGCCAGCCCCAGAAATTCACCGTCAAATGACAGCCCGCAATGATTATGAATCGAAAAAGTAAACCTTAAGAAAACGAACTAAAACAATGGATAAACTCAGAGAGATAGACCGGGAAAGGACCTACTGGGACACCGAGCGGCTGAAAATCACGCACCCGTTGCGCCAGCTGTTCTGGGAGTGTACGCTCAATTGCAACCTGTCGTGCCGCCACTGCGGCAGCGACTGTCTCAAAAACGTTCAGGAAAAAGACATGCCCCTCGAGGACTTCCTGCCCGTCCTCGACGAGGTGCGCGCCCATCAGCCGCACATCAAGACGATGGTCTACACCGTCGGCGGCGAGCCGCTTGTGCGCCCCGACCTGCTGGAATGTGGCCGCGCCATCACCGAACGCGGCTTCTACTGGGGCTTCGTCACCAACGGCATGCTCATGGACCGACCCATGTTGCGCGAGCTGCTGAAGGCCGGCCTGCGCAGTGTGGCAGTCGACGTCGACGGTCTGCGCGACGACCATAACTGGCTGCGCAACAGCGATGTGAGCTACGACCGAGCCCATCGCGCCCTCACCGCCCTGCGCGACACGCGCGGTTTGGTATGGGACGTCATCACCTGTGTAAACGGCCGCAATTTCGCCCACCTCGAAGAAATCAAGCGAATGCTCATCGACGCCGGCGTGCGCAAATGGCGCTGCTTCACCATCACCCCCATGGGACGCGCCCACGGCAATCCCGAACTGCTCCTCTCCGGCGAGCAATTCCGCGGCCTTATGGACTTCATCGCCCGCACGCGCCGCGAGGGCAAGATTCTGCTCTCCTACGGCTGCGAGGGCTATCTCGGTGACTACGAGGGTCTTGTGCGCAAGGGATTCTTTACCTGCCGCGCCGGCCTCACCGTCGCCTCCGTGCTCACAAACGGCGGCATCTCCGGATGCCTCAGCATCCGCAGCGACTATCAGCAGGGCAACATCTACCGCGACTCGTTCTGGGACGTGTGGACCAACCGCTTCCAGCAGTACCGCGACCGCGAGTGGATGCGCACCGGCCAATGCGCTGACTGCGAGGTATTTCGCTTCTGCCAGGGCAACGGCATGCACCTGCGCGACGAGAACGGCAACCTTATGCTCTGCCACTACAACAAACTGAAAAACACAAAAAAACAATAAGCTATGACAGACGAAAACAAAGAGCCTCTTGATGACGAGAACATCGAAGGCGTGGATATTCCCGAAGAACTGCCCTCCGACGAGGAGCTTTATGGCAACGACACCCCGCTGGTGATACCGGAAGATGAATGTGTCTATGGCGGGCCAATAACAGTGAACGAACACGAGTATATTATCGACTCGGACATTATCGGTGAGGACGGCGAACTCATCATTCCCGTCGACATCGACGCGGACGTCTACGGTCCGGCCCCCGAAGTAGGCTATTACGACGGCCCCGGTATGGACCCCGGAACCGGACAACCCTGGGAGGATCCCGTAGGCTTCGAGGAAGCACCGGAATACGGCGCCCTCTACATCTTTGACGAGCCTCCAATCGACACCGAAGTAGAGCCGGTTTATGGTGCGCCGTACATTCCCGGTGATTTCAATTCCATGGGCTGGCAGCTCGGCGAGCAAGGTCCCATCGACTTTGACCACGCATTTTTCACCAGCGATCCTCACAGAGACGGAGACGAGGATATCGACGACTCATGGTGCCCGGACGACGTGCCCGAGGCCTGACGCAAACTGCTGAGTGAAAGAGCGGATACGGTATTTCGACGTGATCAAGGGCATGGCCATCTATGCGGTGGTCATGGGTCACGTCATGGTCTACGGCGCCAAAGGACTGAATCAGGCGTGGCTCATGACGGTCATCGGGCTCACGCACATGCCGCTGTTCTTCTTCATCAGCGGCTGGTTCTCGTGCCGGATGGATGCTGCGACGGGGCTGCTGCGGGCGCCGTCGCTGTGGAGGCGATTCCTGCAACTGATGGTGCCGATGGCCGTCGTGCCCGCGCTGTGGGTGTGGTATCTGCCTCACTCCGGCCTCAACGGCGCCTTCACCGGCGGTCTGGAGAGGCTGTGGCTATCGCCCATGAAGTTCGGCTACTGGTTCACGCTCTGCCTCTTCGAGATAAGCGTGGTCTTCGCCGCCGTCTTCCCGCTGCTGCGACGGCGCAACACGGCGCTGACGGTGACAGCCGCCGTCGCGGTCTGGGCCGCGCTGACGGCCGCATCGCTGCTGTTGCCGCAGAAGGTGACGGACGCCATGGGCCTCACCGGCGTGTCGATGTACTGGGTGCCGTTTATGACCGGATTCATCGCGGCGCAACAGCGCCACGGCTTCGCGCGCATGACTGCGAGCGGGGGGTGGGTGACGGCTGCCATCATCGTATGCGCCGCCTGCCTGTTCATGTATTCGTGGCCCGCGCGTTTCGAGCCCTACAACCGCTTTGCCCTGCCGCTGATGCACGTCTCGCTGGCCGTCGCGATCATCGCCGTCGTCAAGCCGTGGGCCGAGCGTGCCTTCTCGCCGGAAGCATCGCCGACGGCACGCACCGCAGCCTGCGTATGGGTCATGTTGGGCCGCAATTCGCTGGCAATCTATCTATTACATTATTTCCTGCTGTTCCCGGTCGGCGCCATTGCCGGACCGTTGGCCGCCATGCACCGTCAGTTCGTGCCCATGGCGATATTCGCCTTCGTGGCCGCCGGCTGCATCATCGCCATAACGCTGCTGGCGAACGCCGTCATCCGCCGTTCGCCGCTCCTGGCCCTGCTCCTGACCGGCACCGTCCCCGTCAAACGCTCAAAGCGAGAGAGCGGGGCCGTCGAGTGACGGGGTGGGGACCGATGTGAGACGGCGCACCTCGTCGACGCCGGGGATGGTGCGGATATTGTCCATGATGACGCGCAGCTCGGCATAGGAGTGGACGCCGAAGCCGATATGGCAGATGACGATGTTGCGCTCGGTGCGGGTGTTGAAGCTCTCCATGTTGAGGTGGAGAGTGTTGGTGATTGTGTCCGTCAGGTCGTTGAAGAGGTGCTTGCGGTCGATGGCGCGGATGCGCAGGGCCACGGAATAGAGCACGTCGTCGGCGGCGTCAAAGTCGACGCTCACCACATTGTCGCCGTAGGACGAGGCCAGCGAGATGGCCTTCGGACAGTCGCGTTTGTGGACGGTGACGATGCCTGCGGGGTCGAGGGGTTTGATGCCGATGACCTCTTCGCCGGGGATGGGATTGCACTGGCTGCAGCGGCAGAAAGCGGGACGCGGGCGGCTCTCGCGGTAGCGGCGCAGGGCCTTGCGGGCCTTGTAGGTGTGGACGAAGGTCTCCCAGTCGTCCTCGGGGTTGCAGGCGTCGTCGGTGAAGATTTCTATGACATCGCCGCGGCGCAGGGGAGTGTTGACGGCGCCGAGGCGGCCGTTGATGAGGGCGTAGCGGGCATGGTCGCCCAGGGCGGTGTGCACTTCGTAGGCGAAGTCGAGCACCGTCGAATTCTGGGGCAGCATCATCTTGCGTCCTTCGGGAGTAAACACCTGAATATCATCGTTGTAGAACGTGGAGACAATGTCCTCCATATAGTGCGGGTCGTCCTTGGCGGAGGAGAAGACGTCGTGGAGCACTTTGCGGAATTTCTCAATCCACACTTGTATGGTCTCCTCGGTGCGCTCTGCCACGCATCCCAGCTGCTGGCGGCGCGTCATGGTGCTTGAAGAAATGTGCACTTCCTGCCAGCGTCCGAAGTCGGGGAGGAGTTTGACGTGGATGCTCTGATAGCCATTCTGCTTGGGCTGGTCGATGTAGTTTATCATGGAGTTGTGCTTCTCGCGGAAGCGTGTGGTGAGGATACCGTAGATGCGGAGGGCCATCTCTTTGTCGGAGAGGGCGGTCTGTGTGTCGTCGAACTCCACCTCCACGAAGTGGCGGTATTTCAGGTGGTTGAAGTCGTCGCCATACTTGCGCATCTTTCGCCACAGGCTGAAGGGGCGGCGGAAGTCGACGGTGACGCGTGCGCGGATGCCGGCGTCGGCGAGGGTTTCTTCAATCTGGCAGCGGAAGGTCTCGAGGTTCTCGCGGTTGGCGGCGACGTGGTCGGCGATGAGTTTGGAGATTACCTCGAACTCCTCGGGGCAGCGGAAGCGGAAGGAGAGGTTCTCAAGCTCGGTCTTGACGTTGTAGAGGCCGAGACGGTTGGCCAGCGGGGCGTAGAAATAGTCGGTTTCGCCGGCGATTTTCATCTGCTTCTCGGGCTTCATGGAGGCCAGGGTGCGCATGTTGTGGAGGCGGTCGGCGAGTTTGACGAGGACGGCGCGGATGTCGTACTGGACGGAGTGGAGAATCTGGCGGTAGTTGTCCAGCTGTTTCGACATCTCGTACTTTTTGTCGGCCTTCTTGGTGAGCACCTTCACCAGGAAGCTGACGTCGTCGCCGAAGCGGGCGCGGATGTCGTCGATGGTGTAGTGGGTGTCTTCGACCACGTCATGGAGAAAAGCGGCAATCACGGGATTGGCGCCCAGCTGCAGCTCTTCGGCGGCGATGGACGCGACGGCTATGGGGTGGAGGATGTAGGGCTCGCCCGTTTTGCGGCGCTGAAGGGCGTGCGCATCACGGGCCATGGCGAAGGCGTCGCGGATGCGTTCCATCTCCTGCGGCGACACACGCTTCTCCATCACTTCAAAGACGTGCTCGGCGCGCATACGGATAATCTCGCTGTAATCTTTCTTTACGTTTTCAGAGTAATTCTTCTCCATAAGCAGTCACAATCTTTTTTACGTTTCCGCAAAGATACGCAAAAGTCCTGAAACTCCGCACATTCCGACAAAAAAAGTTGCGTGAAAGAAGAGTTGCTTTAAGAGTACGCTTTGACCATCGCTGATCGGCAGCCATAGTGAGATAAAACTCGCGAGCCAAATCTTCTTCTATCGGTATAACTTGCAGAAAATGAGACCATGACAATTTGGACACCACTGGCGTCCAAATTTACGTATGAGGCGAAGGGCACGACAATAGTTGGGAAAATTGCAGAAAAATATATAACTTTGCAGACTGAAAACAGAACCGAAAGAATCTTATGAAAAACAAAAGCATTCTGACAGCCTTAGCGCTGGGCGCGCTGTGCGGCGTCGCCACGCAGGGCGCTTCCGGAGCCGCATCCTCCGGCGCCGACACACTGATTGTGGCCGGACAGGTGATGGGCCTTATGCCCGTCACCGAAAACATAATCGCTCAACCCTCCGACACCGTCCTCCTTGCCGCCGACACCGTGGCCGTCGACACCGTGGCGGTCGACTCCGTCGCCGCCCTCGACCCCACCGTGCAGCGCGTCATGGCGCGCATCAACAGCTCGGAGCACGCCGCCGAATATCGCGCGGGCATCATCCCCCACATCGCGCGCCACTCGGCCGACTATGCCTGGCGCCTCCTCGACAACGGGTCAGAAGGCTTTCTGATGGTCGACAAAGGCGCCATGACCGTGACGCTCTTCGACCGCTATGGCGCTGTGCAGAAGCGTTTTCCTATTGCCTGCGCCCGCAATTACGGCGACAAACGGCGCAGCGGCGACAACCGCACGCCGGAGGGCTTCTTCTCCGTGCAGGGCGTATATAACAGCACGGGCTGGCTCTATCACGGCGCGCCCCACCAGTTCGGCCCGCGCTTCATCCGCATCAAGACGCCCGTCACCATGTCGGTGGGCATCCACGGCACCGCCGCCCCCGGCAGCATCGGCGGCCGCCGCAGCCACGGCTGCATCCGCACGCTCAACAAGAACATCCTCGAGCTGGCGCCGCTCGTCAAGGCCGGTATGCCCGTGATTATCGTCGCCGGACCGCGTGACGTGCAGGTCAACCGCTCGGAGGGCCGCAGCACCGTCTGGGTGCCCAGCACTCCGACATCGGCGAAGCCCGACGGCTCCTCCGCCAAGAAGACGGGCATAAAGAAAACCGGCGCGCGGAAAGCACGCCGGTGAATGGGAATCAGTTGTTAATCAGCGAATAACGCCTTACATGCCGGGGACGGGCACCGGCTCCAGCGTCACCAGCTCGTAGCTCTGTGTGCCGAGGCCGAGGCTCTCTGCATAGTCGAGCAGGTGGGTGGCGTTGCGGCTCTCCATGCGCTCGATGAGATGGCTCTTGCCGGGGTCCGGCGAGTTGTAGACCATGTCGACGCAGGCGCGGTCGAGGGCCACGGGGTCGAGGGAGGCGAGGATGCCGATGTCCTCCATGTGAACCGTCTCGGGCTCGGCCACGCAGTCACAGTCAACGCTGAGGTTGTTGGCGACACTGATGAAGAGGATGTTGTCGCCGGCGCGGTCGAAGACGGCCTCGCAGGCCTCTGCCATCGACTCCAGGAAGTCGTCCTGTGGCGGCACGTTGGTCCAGTCGACTGGCACTTCGCGGCTGCGGCCGGCAGTGTGAATCCACGCCTTGCCGTTGGCGGAGGCCATGCCGATGGCCACGTTCTTGAGGGCGCCCCCGAAGCCGGCCATGGGGTGACCCTTGAAGTGGGACAGGATGACGGTGAAGTCGTAGTTCTCCCAGTTGTGGCCCACGTAGTTCTCCTTGAGGTGACGGCCCTGACGCACGGGAAGCACCATGTCGTTCTGGTTGTAGCCGTCCATGATGTCCACCTCGGCGATGGCGGCGAAGCCGTGCTCGCGGGCGGTCTGAAGGTGGTCGGCCGTGTTGTTGCGGCGGCCTTCGTAGGCGGTGTTGCACTCCACGATGGTGCCGTCGAGCTGGTGGACGAGCTTCTTGATGACGTCCACGCTCAGGTGGTTGGGGTTGCCGGCCTCGCCGGTCGAGAGCTTGATGGCCACGCGGCCTTTGGCCTGACGTCCAAGGTGGTTGTAGACGTTCACCAGGTTGTCGGCGGTGATGCGCGGGCAGAAGTAGACTGTTGGTTTCTTTGCGGATTTATCCATGCTATTTAGCTTTTGAATTATTGTTCCTGTTCGGGCGTGAGGGTGTAGTCGCGCGGCGTCGGCGTGCGCGGCGCGGCAGCTTTCTTCGGCGCGGCCTTGCGACGGGATTTCTTGTGGTGCGCGGTGCTGTCCTTGCTCTTCTTGCGTCGCGGTTTTTTCCGGACGGAATCGGCGCGCACGGGCACAATTACCTCCGTGGCCTCCGCTGCATCCTGCGCGGGCAGAGCGTCGCGGCGCTCGCAGTCCCAGAGTGTCACCGCCACGAGGGCTGCGCAGGCCATGAGGCACACGCCCAGGAAGGCTATGCGTTCGGCGGTGGTGGTGCGGTTCTTCGACCATTTGGAGTCAGCCATCGGCGGTGAGAATGAGAGGGTTAGTGGGTTAGAGTTCGCGGTAGATGTCGAGGGCGTCGCGGATGTCTTTCTCGGCGACGATAGTGCCGGTGACGGGGTCGCCTAAGTCGGTCAGCAGTGTGAAAGAGATGTGCTGCGGGTCGGGGTTTTTCTTGTCCTGGCTCATGAGCGCGAGCAGCTCGGGATAGTCGTCGCAGGTGAACCGGAATTTACTGTAATGCTCTGACACATAGGCGCGAAGCTGGTGCATGGTCTCGGCGGGGAAGCCCATGAGCATGTGGGAGAGGATGGCTTCGACGACAAGGCCGTAGGCGACGGCGAAACCGTGGGGAATGGGCGCCATGCGCTTCATGGCCAGCGACTCGAAGGCGTGGCCGACGGTGTGGCCCAGGTTGAGGGCGCGGCGCAGGCCCTGCTCGGTGGGGTCGGCGGCCACGATGCGGCGCTTGACCTCGACGCTCTCCTGCAGGAGTCTGAGCAGCAGGTCGTTATCGCCGGGCTCGCGCTGCGACACATTGTATTTCAGCACGTCGGCAAACTCGCGACGGCCGGTGAGCATGGCGTGCTTGATCATTTCGGCATAGCCGGAGAGCACCTGGTCGGCGGTGAGAGTGCTGAAGTAGACGGTTGAGATGATGACGGAGTCGGCGTTGCAGAACACGCCCACCTGGTTCTTGAAGCCGCTGAAGTTCACGCCGGTTTTACCGCCCACGGCGGCGTCGACGGCGGCGAGGAGGGTGGTGGGGATGTTGATGAAGCGCAGGCCGCGTTTGTAGGTGGCTGCCGCGAAGCCTCCGAGGTCGGTGACCACGCCGCCTCCGACGTTGACAATCAGGTCGTTGCGCGAGGCACGTGCGTCGGTCAGCGCTTTCCACACTTTCGCCGTGCTCTCGAGGGTTTTGTTGACGTCGCCGGCGAGGATGGTGATGACATTGGCGTTGTCGTCGACGAGCTGCGGGAGCACGAACCGGGCGGTGTTGGAGTCTGCGATATAAAAGACGCGGCCGGGATTGAGGCGCTCGATTTCGCTGTGGAGGGCGTCGTTGACGAGCTGCGTGAAGATGAGTTTCTGTTCTGTCATAATTGCCGATGTTTTAGTTGTTTAAACATTCTAACAATTCAGGAAAGAATTTGGCGCACTCGGGCATCGAAGAAAACACGATTGAAGCGCCGGCCTCGTCGAGCGTCTCCCGGGGGATAGGGCCGGTGGCGACGGCGATGGTGAAGACCCCGGCGCGTGCGCCGCTCTCCACGCCGAGGGGCGCGTTTTCGACGACGAAGGCGCGCGAGGCGTCCACGCCGGCCATTTTTAGGGCCATGAGATAGGGCTCGGGGTCGGGTTTGCCGCGTTTGACGATGTGCGAGGTGACGCGCAGGTCGGGCGAGAAAGCCCTGTCATAGTCGGCGTCGAGGCGGTTGATGAGCGTGTTTTGGCCGGAGCCGGTGACGAGGACGGGGCGCACGCCGTGGCTGACGCAGAAACGTATGAGCTCCTGCGCACCGGGCATCACGTCGGGCTTGGGCAACTCGCAGAAATACTGCGTCTTGCGGTGATAGAGCTCGGCCACTTCCTCGTCGGTGGGGACAGTGTCGAAAGCGCGTTTGAAGAGGTGGCGGATGGTGTTGGCGCCGGTCATGCCCTCGTAGAGGTAGAACTCGTCGCGCTCGCACTCCACGCCCAGCTCGGTCATGAGGCGGAACCATGCTGCCGAGTGGCGGCTCATCGAGTCGTAGAGGGTGCCGTCCATGTCGCAGAGGGCGGCCGTGATGCGCTGCTCGCCGGCGGGAACGGCGGGTGCGGGATGAGCCTCGCGATAGGCCTCCACGGCGGCTTTTATGTCAGTTATATTCTTGAATATCATGGGTGTATGAGTGAAAAGAGGAACGGGCTGCGTCGCCGGGCTCACTGCTCCTTGGGGCGCGAGCCCTGGTCGTTCGCCTTGGCCTTCTTCTTGTCTTTCTTGTCTTTTTTCTTGTCTTTCTTATGCTTTTTCTTGTCCTTGGGATTCTCGGCTACGGGCGGTGCGGGCGGAGCGTCGATGAGGCCCTGCTCGATGAATCGTGCGGAGTCGGCGGCGGAGAGAGGCCCGTCGTCTTTCTCGGTCTGACGGCGCACGTCGCCGCTGCCGCGCCGCAGCGAGCTGTTGATGCGCGCGAACTCGCCGTCGCGGATATTGCGGCGGAAGACATTGCGAATCTCGCGGATGAGGTTGATGCGCGTGCTGTCCACAAGTGCCACATTCACAGCGTTTTTCTCGCCGAACTTGGCGCCGCCGAGCCGCACCTTGTACTTGTCGGGGTTGCCCGAGATGTTGATGCCGAACTTGAAGGGTATAGGCGACTTGAACACCGCGATGTGGTATTTGAAGTTGAGGTTGAAGTCGTTGTAGCCCTGCACGCCGAGACGGTAGCGGTCGATGTTGAAGATGAAGGGGTATAGCTCCATGACATTGTCGTGGATGAGCATCTGCACCTCCATGCGGTCGATGAGATTGCGCTTTTTGTTCTTGAACAGAAGCCACTTGGAGATGCTCTTGAACGTGTCGGGGTCGAGGAGCACGAGCGAGTCGCCCGTCAGCGAGACGGCGGCGTCGAGCGACGACAGGTTGAAGTCCATGTGCGGCGTGAGGTTGGTGGTGGCGGCGATGTTGGCGTTGATGATGCCGCCGAGGCCGCGGAGCACGGGCATGATGGAGTCGATGGCGGGCATCATGTGGAGGAATCGCGCCACGTTGAAGCGGTCGAGACGCAGGCCCATGCCGAACTTCAGCTCGGAGGGCGAGCGGCCCATGTAGAGCGCCGAGAGATTCACCGAGCCGAAGGCCGACGATGCCGTCAGGTCGTTGAGGTTCACCGCGCCGTCGTATGCCAGGGCCGTGCCGGTGAAGTTGTTGAGGAGCATGTCGGCATAGATGATGTTGTTGGCGCGGAAGTTGAACTCGGCGTCGAGATTCTTGGGGATGAGCAGCGGGCGGTCGGCGTTGTCGTCGGTGACGGCTGCGGCCTGGATGGCGTTCTCCATGTCCTCGTCGCTGGCATCGGCGGCGGCGTGGGCGGCGGCTTCGGCGCCTAACGAGTCGACGCGTGCGGCGTAGGCCTGTCCGGCGAACACTGTGGCTGCCAGCTGGTTGACGTCAATGGTGTCGGACTCCAGGAGGAAGTTCATGCGCAGGGGCTGGCGTCCGGTTTTGGAGCGTAGGGCGCGGCGCAGGTTGGTGATTTTGCCGGTGACGGCAAAGTCGGAGCGGCCCACGCGGTAGCGCATTCCGCGGAGGCTGATGGTGTCGTTGGTGAGCGTCACGTCGAGGTCGGTGATGCGGTTGCGCGTGGGGAAGAAGGGCGTGAACAGACGTGCGCGGTGGCTCGAGACGGAGCCTTCGTAGTGCCAGCCCTCCATGAAGCGCAGCAGGCCCTGGTCGGCGTAGAACTCGAAGACTTCGGTGGAGTCGGGCTCTTCGACGAGACGTTTGCGGTGGCGGCGCGGATGCTTGAGGGCGTGGATGCGGAGCGCGGCGGCGATGAGCGAGTCCTGGGTGAGATGCGGGTGGATGTGGCGCAACGAGTCCATGATCGACTTCACGGCCTTGGCGCGGCGGCTCTGGGGCTCGGGCCAGGTGGTGAAGTTTACGGCGGCGTCACGCACGGAGAAGCGCGTGGTCGGGTCGCCGGCCACCAGGCGGTTCACCATGAGCCGGACGCCGAACTCGGGCTTGCTCAGCTCCGTGCCGTGCACGCGGATTGAGGCGTTGCCCTCGGCGTTGCGCACGCGCACGATGGCCGAGTCGACCAGCGACGTCAGCTTGAAGCGGCCCACGGACACCTTGCCGCCGAGGGGCGCAATCTCGCCGCGCCGGACCATACGTCCGCGATTCTCGGCGCCGAGGCCCAGCGAGAAGTCCGAGAGGTGCATGTCCAGCACATTATGATAGATGGTGGCGGTGTCGATTTTCAGCGTGGCCGACATGAGCTTGATGTTGCGGCCCTCGTCGTTGACAAAGTCGCGGCGTGTGCCGAAGTCGACGACCGGATTGCGCGCCCACACCATGCTGACCGAGTCGGGCGCCACCCAGTAGAGATTCTCGAAGCTGAGGCGGCCACCGGCCTGGAGCTGATGGAATCCGCTGCGCGAGAGCATGGAGAGGCGGCCGGCCATGGCGGCGTCGGCGTTGATTTTGCCGGTGAGCGTGCCGGGGATGAGATTGCGGAGGGCGGCGGGCAGACGGCTGAGGTCGCAGTGGCCCGTGACCGTTCCGTTGAAGTATGTGTCGCCGGTGAGCTGGGTGGCGTAGCCGTTGACGCTCAGGTCGGTAGCGCGTCCGCGCAGCTGCAGGTCGAGGATGTCGAGGCGCACCGAGCTGAGGCGGTCGTCGGGGACGGTGAGGCGCAGCCGCGCGCGCATGCGGTCGAGCGAGAGGTCGCGCCAGCGCAGGGCGGCGTCGGGCACCTCGACGTTGGCCACGAAATGGGGCAGCACGTCGCGGGCCACGTCAAAGGGCTCGGTCAGGCGCAGGTCCATGCGCACCACGGCGTCCGTGCGTATGTCCGTGGGCACGCCCGCGTCCGGCGGCAGCAGGCTGATGATGCGCGAGACGGCCACCGGCTCGATGTCGAGGTCGAAGCGGTCGACGCGGATGCCGTCGGTGAAGTCGGCCTTGAGGTTGACATGAGCCGTGCCCGCCGGCGACAGGCCGATGGCGAAGTTCTTGAGCGAAAGGGCGTAAGGCTTGCGCTGGTCCCACTCTATGTCGCCGTTCAGGCCGAAGGCCACGTTGCGCGCCTGGAGATATTCCAGGAAGACGGGCGAGTCGACCGTGCCGTTGAAGCGCAGGTGATAGAGCGGCGCCCGGTTGGCGTCGAGGCTCACTTCCTCGAACTGGAGCAGCGCCTCGGAGGCCGTCACGCGGTCGAAGTAGCGGATTGGCCGCGGGTTGGTGATGGCGAGACGGCGCGCGCGGATGTTGGGGAGGTCGGTGATTTTGAAGGGCTCGGACGGCTCCTCGCTCGGCGGGAAGATGTCGAAGGTGTTGCGCTCGGCGTCGAGCACGACGAGGTTGGCGCCGGGGCCGTCGAGGGTGACGTCGTTGAAGACGAGGTCGCCGGCGATGAGTGAGAGAACGTTGATGCCGCCGCGGAAACTGTTGAGAGTCAGGACGGTATCGGCGTAGGCGGGAATCCGGCTGCGCTCGGTGTCGGCGAGGCTGCGGGTGAGCGTGGAGGTGACTCTGAGGCCGTCGACATTGACGCAGAAGAAGGGATAGGTGTCGCGCAGGCCGATTTCCATGCGGTCCATCTCGACGCGGCAGTTCTGCAGGCTTTTCGTGGCCATGCGCTCGGCCAGGGGCGTGAGGCGTTCGGGGGTGAGCAGGCTGAGGGTGATGACGGCGAGGCCGAGACCGTACAGCGCTGCGAACAACAGCAAGAGAGACAGCCACTTGAGGGTGACGCGCCACCACGGGCGCCGCTTGCGCGGTGCCGCCGGTGCGGTTGCTGTTTTCTGCTTGCTCATATCGGGAGAGGAGGGTTTGCGTTGGTATGTTAGACGGAGAAGGAGTGATTAACTTTTGGCCAGCTTGTCATCGGTGTCGCGGCGTCGGACGGTGATGTGGAAGCATCCGGTGGTGCGCTCGTATTTGACGAAGCAGCGGCCCTCGTCGCGCAGCTGGAGGAGTACTTCGGCGAGCAGCTCCTTGAGGTCTTCGGCGCTGCGGTAGGGCGGCTGGAGGTGGTTCATCATGAAGCGCGTGTAGCTGATGTCGAAGGTGGTGCCGAAGCGGTGGACCGAACTGTCGACGGCCACGCGGTTGACGCGGCGCAGCGAGCGGACGTTGGCCTCGGTGCGCAGCACGCTGGTGACTTTCAGGCGGTAGTCGCCGCCGCCGCGCTCGCGGAGCGTGCTGTTGAAGCGGCGGCCGATGTCGTTGAGGAGGTCGTAGGCCTGCGGGATGAGGTAGGGGAAGGAGTGGGTCAGCTCGGCCACGAAAAAGTTCTCATTGGAACGCACATGCACCAGCGGCTTGGTGATGCGCCCCAGGTCGGCGTCGGTGTTGATGGGGACGATGCCCTGGGGCTCGGCCTCGGCGTAGTGGACATAGTTGCTGTCGTTGAAGACGACGGCATAGTTGCCGACGGGGTTCACGTGGAGGCGCTCGGTCATGTCGGGCATGGAGTCGCAGGCTGTCTCCCAGCGTGTGGGCTGATGGTCGGCGCGCAGGATTTCGAGGGCCTTGGAGGGCGACTCGGAGGTGTAGAGCTGCGTGCCGGCTGAGGTGTCGGCACTGACAGCGACATCGTCCATGCCGCAGGCGGTCTGCGTGTTGCTGAATATGAATAGTGCTGCGGCTGACATGGCGAAAAAGCACACGGTCAGCGCAGTTGTCTTGCGTTCCTGATTGGTTTTATGGGTTATTTTTCTCTTCATTGGCTTAGGCTGGAGGCCACCTCTGTGGCTTCAACTGCAAAATTACGAAATTCTTTTGAAAACTATGCTGTTTGTTGTTTGTTATAAATGTAAAAATTCCCTAAACAGAAGATAACATGGATATGAAAGAACAAAAAAAACAAGACCAAGAGATTTTTGAGAAAAGAATGAAAGAATCAGAACGCCGCCCCGGCATGGAAATCCGCCGCCGTCACCGCCGCCGCGTGAACGTGTGGCTCGTCATCGGCGTCATCGTGCTCATCCTCCTGCTGCTGCTGTGGCTGACGTGGGCCGACCTGCTGGGCGACACCGACGTAGGCAACTTCATCGAGGTTGCACACTGACCCCTCGGTAGGCGTTAAACGCATAAAAGACAATGAGTTATGGATATTGAATATTTTGCCCTTATAAGCTGGGTGCTGACGGGCATCATCGGCGGCGTGATAGCCGCGGTGCTCGGCGGCGGCCGCCGGCTGATAGTCTATGACATCGTCATAGGCATCCTCGGCTGCATCACCGGCGGCTGGGGCTCGGCGATAGTGCTTGGCGACAACACGCAGTACCTCTACATCATCTCGGTGCTCACGGGCCTGTTCGTAGGCGCCCTGGCGCTGTGGGTGTTCAACGCCCTGCTGCGCTCCGCCACCAAATCGCGCCGTCGCCCCCGCAAATAAACACAAAAAAACCGGAGACGCTGTCTCCGGCACGGTAATGCTCAAAAAAACAAGGCGGCCCTTGACGGGGCTGCCTTGCTGTGTCTTTGGGGGGCCGGGAGCCGCCGTGGGCTGCCGGGCGCGGGAGTCGTGTCAGACTCAGGCTTTTTTGAGGCGACGCTCTTTGATGCGGGCCTTCTTGCCGGTGAGGGCACGGAGATAGTAGAGCTTGGCGCGACGTACTTTACCGTGCTTGTTGACAACGATGGACTCGATGAAGGGTGACTCCAGGGGGAAGATACGCTCTACGCCGATGTTGTCGGACATCTTGCGGACGGTGAAACGTTTCTGAACGCCTTCGCCGGAGATGCGGATAACGACACCGCGATACATCTGGATACGCTCTTTGTTACCCTCTTTGATTCGGTAAGCGACGGTGATGGTGTCGCCGGGGAAGAACTCTTCTTTGTTGCCCTTGTTCTCAACGGCAAATGCCTCTTCGGCAATCTTGATTAAATCCATTTTATTATAAGAAATAAAAAGTTAGCAATCACGCAACATACGCGGGCCACGTGTCCACGCCAGCGGTTACGCATATCGGATGCAAAGGTACGCAAAAAAGTCGGCATGGGCACGGTTGCTTAACAATCTTTAACGCAAAAAGGTTTGCCCCCGCTCGGGAGCAAACCTTTTTTGACGCATTGGCGAGGGGTTGGTCGCGGAATCAGATGTCCGTTTCCTCGGCAATCTTCTGTGCGGCAGCCTCTTCGGCGGCGGGCGTGGGAGCGGGCTCGTCGGAGGTGGCGGCCTCGAGACGCTTCATCATCACGAAGATGAAGGAGGCTGAGATGAGGCAGATGACGATGAGGATGCCCCAGAGCACGGCCACGTCGATGGAGTTCCACAGCAGGGTGGGGATCACGACGAGGTAGTTACCGATGGCGGTGGCGCCGAACCAGCAGCCCATCATGGCGCCTTTGTACTTGGGAGGCGCAACTTTGCTGACGAAGGAGATGCCCATGGGCGAGAGCAGTAGTTCGGCGAAGGTGAGCACCAGGTAGGTACCGATGAGCACATTCGGCGAGACGAGCGTGGCGCCCTGGCCTTCCTTGGGAGCTACACCCAGGCCGATGGAGCATACGCACATGATGAGGAAGGCGATGCCGGCGACAATCATGCCGTAGCCGATTTTGCGCGGGGCGCTGGGCTCTTTCTTCTTCTTGGCCAGCCATGCGAAGATGGCCACGGAGAAGGGCGTGAGGGCCACGACATAGAAGGGGTTGAACTGCTGGAAAATCTGAGGCTGGATGCCGGTGACGGGGTCGGGGGTGTACATGTAGAAGAACACGAGGCCGACGATCGAGCCCACAGAGAGCAGACCGGAGATGGTTTTGGCGACTTTCGACTTGCTCTGGAAGAACGAGAACAGCGAGTAGACCAGCACGCAGATTGTGGCCAGTGCCCATACGTTGAAGCCGATGCGGGTCCATCCACCGCCTTCGGCGGCGGTGAACACTTCGGCGAACTTGGTGAGCGTGGCGCCGTTCTGGTGGAACACCATCCAGAAGAAGATGACCACGGCGAAGACGAGGAGCAGGGCGGTGATGCGACTCTTTGTCTGCTTGGGAGTCAGCTCTTTGACGGGAGCGGCAGCGGCGGCGGCGTCCTTGGCGGCGGCTTTCTTGTCGGAGACGCCGTTGTAGGTCTTGCGGCCGATCATGTAGATGAGGAATGAGACAACCATCGAGAAGCAGGCCACGGCGAATGCCCATGAGTAGCCGGTCGAGATGGTGTCCATGTACTGAGTTGCGAAGGCGCCGGGGTCGAGCGTGCTGCCGGTCGAGGCGATGAAGTCGTTGAGCTGGGTTGCCTGCTCGGGCTTGAGTGCCTCGTTGGCGAGGAGCTTGTTGCAGAGGCTGGGGATGGCGGGGTTGTAGACCAGGCCTTTGGCGGCGAGGGCGGTTGAGCAGAGCTTCTCGGTGACCATGGGCGCGAACATCGAGCCGATGTTGATGGCCATGTAGAACAGCGAGAAGGCCACGTCGCGCTTGTGGGCATACTTGGGGTCGTTGTACAGGTCGCCCACCATCACCTGGAGGTTGCCCTTGAACAGGCCCGTGCCGCACGAGATGAGCAGCAGACCGGCGAAGAGAACGACGGCGGCGCTTGTGGTGGCGCGGGCCGTGGGAATCGACATCACGCCGTAGCCGGCGAACATCACGAAGATGCCGAGGGTGACGGTCTTCTGGAAATTCCATTTGTCGGCAATCCAGCCACCCACCATGGGCATGAAGTAGACTAACGCCAGGAAAGTTGAGTAGATGAATCCGGCCGTACCGGTGCTGAAGCCGAACTTCGCCTGCAGGAAGAGCAGGAGGATGGCCAGCATGGTGTAGTAGCCGAAGCGCTCGCCGGTGTTGGCCAGCGCCAGGACATACAGTCCTTTGGGTTGGTTCTTGAACATGAGTGAATTATTTATTGATTGATTTTTCTGCGGGGTAAGCGGGCCTTGTTTCAGGGGTTATCGACGGCGCGGGGCCGGCCGGCGGAACTGCGCCGGACATTCATCGCCAAAATTACAAAAAAATTTCAAGAATCCGCCGTTTTTCGCCGTTTTTTTATTGCCGTCTCATCGAAAAGTCGTATTTTTGCACTCTGATAAACTAACATTCCCAACAAAGATGAAAAAGACAACACGCGTGCTCGCGGTGCTGGCCATGGCCGGCGTGAGCGCGCTGACAGCGCGGGCCGACCGCTTCGTGTCGCTCGGCTTCGGCAATTTTGACCAGTGGATAACCCGCAACATCAAAGAGAGCGCCATCATCGGCGGCAAAACCAAGACCACATACGAGATTGGCCCCACCAAGACCGACAACTCCGGCCATGCCTACACCAACGCCGGCGGCTCGCCCTGGGGCACATCCAACGTCCTCGCCAAAGTCAGCGGCGTCACAAAAGTGAGCACCGCCGTCTATCCCGAGGCCCGCGGCGCCGGCAAATGCGCCCGCCTCGTCTGCCAGATGGAGAATTGCAAGGCCCTGGGTATCATTAATATAGATGTAATCGTGGGCGGCACTATCTTCACCGGACAGATGATGGAGCCCATCACCGGCACTAAGAATCCGTACAGCAAGATGATTATGGGCGTGGCCTACCGCCAGCGTCCCAAGGCCCTGCGCTTCGACTACAAGGTGAAGATGCCCGCCGCCAACAACCGCACCTACTCCAGCGGCTTCGGCAGCAAGAAGACACTCCCCGGCCGCGACCATGCCGTGGCCTTCATCTACCTCCAGCGCCGCTGGGAGGATGCCAAAGGCAATGTCTATGCCAAACGCGTGGGCACCGGCTTCCAGCGTTTCACCAAGTCGACCTCCGGCTGGGTCAACGGCCACGATGTCAACATCGTCTACGGCAACCCCGCCGGCAAACCGGGCGCCAACTCCGACATGAAGCTGATGCCCAAGGGCAAGAGCTACTACACCTGCAACAGCAAGGGCCGCATGGTACCCATTCAGGAAGTGGGCTGGGATGACGAAAATGCCACCCCCACCCACATGATCGTAATGTTCTCGGCCAGCGGCGGCGAGCCCTACACCGGCACCGAGGGCCTCAACTTCTGGGTCGACAACGTCGGCCTCGCCTTCTAACCCCCTCGGTAGCCCCCGGGGGAGACGGCTTCCAAGCCGTCGCGGCATCAAACGCCTGCAAAATATTGAATGTCAATTTATTAGATGACGGCTTGGAAGCCGTCTCTCCCACATTTGATGCCGATCTCAAATGCCCGGTTTCAAATGCCCCTGGGGGAGACGGCTTCCAAGCCGTCACGGCATCAAACGTCCGCAAAACATTGATTATCAATTTATTAAATGACGGCTTGGAAGCCGTCTCCCCCACGTTTGATGCCGGCATCAAATGCCCGGTTTCAAATGCCCCTGGGGGAGACGGCTTCCAAGCCGTCACGGCATCAAACGCACGCAAAACATTGATTATTAATTTATTAGATGACGGCTTGGAAACCGTCTCCCCCACGCTTGATGCCGGCATCAAATGTGGGGTTTCAAATGCCGTTGTGGGGGCGCCAGCGTCACCGGGCATTTGAGGTCGGGCTTGGACGCCGCCACTTACTGCCGGGACGCAGGCATTTGCCCTCGCGACGGCTTGAAGCCGTCGCTCCCACATCCACGCCGGCATTTGAGGCTGAGCATGGCCGCTACTTCACCTCGTTGCCGTTCCGGTCAATATAGAACTCGCGGCCATTGAGTTCCACCTTGACTTTTCCATTAGTGAACTCCCCCTGGGTGGGAACATCATCATATTTGGCCGGAATTACCATTTTGCCGGCCTTGTCAATAAAGCCCCATTTGCCATTGATTTTCACAGGTCCAAGGTCTTTAAAGGACCAAATGTCATCATACATAGTGGAGGCGATAAATTTGCCCGTTTTGTCAATATAGTTCCATTTGCCATTGAGTTCCACCATGGCCAGGCCTTCGTCGAACCCATAGGCACGATCATATTTGGCGGGGATGACTACGCGTCCGTTGTGTTTGTAGCCCCATTTTCCGGTGGAGGAGTCCTGAAACCGCTCATACTCTTTGGTGAGGGCGATGTCGTCGGCGTAGGGGTCGGTGGGAAGGGGGGAGAGGGAGCCGGAGAGGGTGGCGGGGGCGGATTCGGAGACGGTGGCGGTGAGGGTGGCGGGGGTGTAGCCGGGGGCGGAGATGGTGACGCGGTGGGTGCCCACGAGGATGTCGTCGAGGAGGAGGGGGGTGGTGCCGGCGGCGCGGTCGTCGATGGTGACGGTGGCGTCAACGGGTTCGTAGTCGATGCTGAGGGTACCCATGATGGGGGTGAGCACGGGGATGGTGACGGTGCGCGATTCGTTGTCGGCGAGGGCGACGGTCTGGCTGTTGGCGCGGTGGCCGGCGAGGCGCCCTTCGACGACGTAGGAGTCGGACAGCAGCTCGCCGCTCCAGCTGTTGGTGCCGCGGCTGACTTCGTTGATGAAGATTTCGGTGCCGGGGGTGGTGGCGGTGACGGTGAGCTTGGGTTTGACGGAGCGGAGGGTGACGGTACGCGACACTTTTTCTCCGCCGATGGTGACGCTCTCCTCGTGAGGGGCATAACCGGGGGCGGTGACGCGGTAGGCGTGGGTGCCGGCGGGGAGGAGCTTGCGGGCGACGCCGTTGGAGATTTCAATCTCCGTGCCGTCGACGGTGACATGGGCGGTGGACGGTGTCACCTTGAGCACCAGGAAATTCTGTTTCTTGCGCTGTGGCGTGGCGGCGCCGGCGGCGGGCTGCGGCGCCAGCAGGGTGAGCACGTAGGTGACGCCACCCTTGAGGGGCTCGTCGAAGTTGTACATAAACGGCAGGAACGAGCGCGAGAGAATCTGGAACTGCTTGGTGCCGTCGGTGAGGTAGACCCAGTATTCGCCGGGCTTCTCGACGGGTTCGCCGATGAGATTGCCCTGGAAGGCGACGCCGTCGGCGATGACGCGCACCTTGACGACGGCGCATTTCTCGCCGTGGAGATCGAGGCGTGCGAACTGTTGCGCGGTGACGTCCATGGGTGTGGCTTCGAAGCTCTCCACTTCGGCTTTTTGCGCGGCGGCGGTGACGACGCTCGCCACAACGAGTAATATCGTGAGGAATAGATTTTTCATAGGAGTTGCGATTTGTTTTGCAAAGGTAAGAACTTATTTGACAATGCGCAAGCCCCGTCCCCGCTTTCTGTACGAACTCCCGCGATTTTTTGACGAAACACGCAGCGGCACGTGCGAAACGTGCGCCGGGCGCCTCCGCGAAGAGGCGCCCGGCGGCGTGTTGGGGGGTGGGATGGGGATGTCACTCCATGAGCTTGCGGTAGCGGCGGCGCGGCAGGGGCTTGCCGCCGTTGTGGGCAATCTTAAAGGCCTCATAGTCAGAGTAGGAGCCTTCGTAGAAGACAACCTTGCCGTCGCCCTCGAAGCTGAGGATGTGCGTGGCGATGCGGTCCAGGAACCAGCGGTCGTGGCTGACGACGACGGCGCAGCCGGCGAAGTCGTCGAGGCCTTCCTCGAGGGCGCGCAGGGTGTTGACGTCGATGTCGTTGGTGGGCTCGTCGAGGAGGATGACGTTGCCCTCTTCCTTGAGGGCCATGGCCAGGTGGAGACGGTTGCGCTCGCCGCCGGAGAGGACGCCGATTTTCTTCTCCTGGTCGGCGCCGGAGAAGTTGAACTTGCTGAGGTAGGCGCGTGCGTTGACGTCGCGGCCGCCCATGCGGAACGAGTCGACGCCGCCCGAAATCACCTCATAGACAGACTTCTGCGGGTCGAGGTCGTGGTGGGTCTGGTCGACGTAGGCGATTTTGACGGTCTCGCCGACCTCGAAGGTTCCGGCGTCGGGCTTCTCCTGGCCCATGATGAGGCGGAAGAGGGTGGTCTTGCCGGCGCCGTTGGGGCCGATGACGCCTACGATGCCGTTAGGCGGAAGCACAAAGTCCAGTCCCTCAAAGAGTTTCTTGCTGCCGAAGGCCTTTGCCAGGCCCTTGGCCTCGATGACCTTGTTGCCCAGGCGCGGACCGTTGGGGATGAAAATCTCGAGGCGCTCTTCTTTCTGACGCTGGTCTTCGTTTAGGAGTTTGTCGTAGCTGTTGAGGCGTGCCTTACCCTTGGCCTGGCGTGCCTTGGGGGCCATGCGCACCCATTCGAGCTCGCGCTCCAGCGTCTTGCGGCGCTTCGAGGCCTGTTTCTCCTCCATGGCCATGCGCTTGGTCTTCTGGTCGAGCCACGACGAGTAGTTACCCTGCCAGGGGATGCCCTCGCCGCGGTCGAGCTCGAGAATCCATCCGGCCACATGGTCGAGGAAGTAGCGGTCGTGGGTGATGGCGATGACCGTGCCGGGATACTGGTGGAGGTGCTGCTCGAGCCAGTCGATCGACTCGGCGTCGAGGTGGTTGGTGGGCTCGTCAAGGAGCAGGATATCAGGCTGTTGGAGCAGCAGGCGGCAGAGGGCCACGCGGCGGCGCTCACCGCCGGAGAGGGTGGCGATTATCTGGTCGTCGGGCGGACACTGCAGGGCGTCCATGGCGCGCTCGAGCTTCGAGTCGATGTTCCAGGCGTCGGCGGCGTCCAGTTTGTCCTGGAGCTCGGCCTGGCGTGCGAGCAGCGTGTCGAAGTCGGCGTCGGGGTCGGCGAAGGCCTCGTTGACCTTGTCGAACTCGGCGAGCATGTCCATGACGGGCTGCACGCCTTCGCGCACGACCTCTATCACGGTCTTGTCCGGGTCGAGCTTGGGCTCCTGCTCGAGGTAGCCCACCGAGTAGCCCGGCGAGAACACCACGTTGCCCTGATAGCTCTTGTCGATGCCGGCTATGATCTTGAGCAGCGTGGATTTGCCGGCGCCGTTGAGGCCGATGATGCCGATTTTGGCGCCGTAGAAGAAGGAGAGGTAGATGTCCTTGAGAACGGTTTTCTGGGGCGGGTAGGTCTTGGTGACGCCCACCATTGAGAAGATAACTTTCTTGTCGTCAGCCATAAGTTGCTGTGTTTTTGCTTGTTAAGTCAGAGATATGGTTGGTGGATAAAGCGGCGTCGGGGGCACGGCCGCCGACTATTTGCGACGGCCCACGGGGGCGTACTTGGCGGGATAGTCGACGCGCGTCTTGCCCTCCACGATGTTCGTGAGCTTGCGCTTGTTCAGGAAGCGGCGGGTGGGGGAGATGTGGTCGATGAACATGCGGCCCTCCAGGTGGTCGCACTCATGCTGGATGATGCGTGCGATGAATCCGGAGAACTCCTTCTCGTGGGGCTCGAAGTTCTCGTCGCGCCAGCGCAGGCGCAGGTGCTCGACGCGGCGCACGTCCTCGGCGATGCCGGGCAGGCTGAGGCATCCCTCGGCATGGCTGACGGGCTCGCCGTCCAGAATCTCTATCTCGGGGTTGATCAGGCACATGCGCGTGTCGGCGCACTCGGGGAATTCCTCGGCGAGGACGCTGCCGTCGATGACCACCAGGCGGCGGTTGATGCCCACCTGCGGCGCGGCAAGGCCCACGCCGTCGGAGTTGTACATGGTCTCGAACATGTTCGACACCAGCGTGCGCAGCTCGTCGTCGGCCGCTTCGATCGGCTCGGAAATCTTGCGAAGCACCGGGTGTCCGTAAAGGTATATGGGGAGTTTCATGTTGCTGTATGTTGTTGGTTAAGAAGCAGATGAGTTGAGATAATCGTTGAGGATGATGGCGGCGGAGATGCGGTCGACGACGGCCTTGTCGCGGCGAGCCATACGGGGCATTCCGCCGTCGATCATGGCGCGGTGGGCCAGCACCGAGGTGAAACGCTCGTCGAAGAACACCACGGGCACCGGGGCGATCTCGCGCTTCAGCCGCTGGATGGCCGGGCGCAGCCAGCGCATCGACTCCGACTCCTGACCGTTGAGCTGACGCGGCAGGCCGACCACCACGCGCTCCACCTCCTCGCGGGCGATGTAGCCCTTGACGAAGGCCGCGAGCTGAGCCGTCGCCACCGTCTCCAGCGGGTTGGCGGCAATGTGCAGCGGGTCGGTCACGGCGATGCCGCAACGCTTGCGTCCGAAGTCTATGGCCATATATCGTCCCATTCTCCCTGCAAAGTTACAAAAAACTCCGCATCCCCGCAACACCCCCGCCCCCCTTTCCGCCCTCCCCCGCGTTTTTCTCAGCCCGCCCTCCGCCGGGGTAAGTTGGACAGGGGGGAAAGCGGAACGCAGGGCCGGAGGGGGCTCTGCGTTCGGGGTAGGGGGTATGACGGCGCGCGGAGGGGGGAGGTGGTGTGGCCGCGGGGTCGGATCTTAGAAGTAGTAGGGGGTCTTGCCGGGGTAGAGGAGCATGCCGGCGGCGACTTCGCGGGCGGCGGCGTCGCCGAGCGAGGCGGATACGATGGCCAGCGCGAACAAGAGTGCCGACGAGGGGCCGTTGGCGGTGATGACGTTCTCGGTGACTACGACGCGCTCGTCTTTATAGTGGGCGCCGCCGGCTTCGAGGGCTTCTTCAAAGCCGGGATAGCACGTTGCGTTCAGGTCGTGGAGCAGGCCGAGCGGGGCGAGGACGACGGCGGGAGCGGCGCAGATGGCGGCGACTTTGCCGGGGTGCATGTGGTGGACTTTCAGCAGGTCGGACAGCGCGTCGAATTTGTGGAGGTTCTCGGAGCCGGGCATGCCGCCGGGGCAGATGAGCCATTCGGCGTCGGCAAAGTCGGCGTCGTGAAAGACGAGGTCGGCTTCGACGGGGATGCCGTGCGCGCCTTTAACTTTCTTTTCGTTGGTGATGGACACTGTGCGCACTGCCATGCCGGCACGGCGCATTACGTCAACCACAGTCAGAGCTTCCACTTCCTCGAAGCCGTCAGCAAGAAAAATAAATGAGGTCATGATGATAAGGATGTTTAGGAACCCCGTTGCGGAGTTTAGAGTAAAAGAATAGGGTTAACGGGTCACATGATGAGCGTGATGTGTGTCACGCAGAAGAGTGAATAGTATAGGGATATCGCAAAGTTACGCAAAAAAATTGAGACGGAGAAGAGTAATGCACAAATTTTGTAAAAAATGTAATTTTTCTCGCCTGAAACTGTAAATAATTTGTTATAAAATTGTAACTTTGCATGGCCAAACACCGCACGCCCTATTCGGCCGCCGTTTTTGCCTGACCAATCACCCTTATGAAAAAGAACTTCCTACACACAATGATATTCGCTCTGGGCGCCACGCTGCTGGCATCGTGCGCCCGTGAGAGCTGGCGGGAGGCTGCGGGAGCAGCCTGGGGCACGCAGTACCGCATCACCTACGAGGCCGACCAAGACCTGGCCGACTCGGTCACGGCGAGTATGCGCCGTATCGAGCTGACACTCAGTCCGTTCGACAAGGAGAGTAACATCAGCCGCATCAATGCCGGCCAGACCGACGAGACCTCGCCGGAGTTCGCCGAAATCTTCATGCGCAGCAAACGCGTGAACGTTCTATCGGGCGGCGCTTTCGACCCCACCGTGGCGCCGCTCATCGACCTCTGGGGATTTGGCAAGGCGGCGCCTGTCAACGCCACGCCCGACTCGGCCACGGTGCGCGAGATGCTGGGGCGCGTGGGCATCGCCGAGTGCCACATCGACACGCTCGGCCACGTCGTCCGCAAGCATCCTAAGACGCAGTTCGACTTCAGCGCCATCGCCAAGGGCTACGGCGTGGATGCCGTCGCCGCGATGCTCGAGCGCAACGGCAGCGCGAACTACATGGTGGAGATCGGCGGCGAGATTCGCGTGAGCGGCCACAATCCGCGCGGCGAGAAGTGGCACCTGCAGATCGACGACCCGGTGAGGTCGGGCATCGTCGGCCACGAGAAGCTGATGGTGGCTGAGCTAACCGACTGTGCCGTAGCTACTTCGGGTAATTACCGCAACCTGCGCACACTCGCCGACGGCAGTCGCGTGTGGCACACCATCTCCCCCTCCACGGGCTATCCCGTGAAGTCGGGGACGCTGTCGGTGACGGTCGTCGCCAAGACGTGCACCACGGCCGACGCGCTGGCGACGGCCTGCATGGTGATGCCCGTCGAGAAGGCGGTTGGCCTGATCGAGTCGCAGCCGGGCGTGAGCGCCCTCTTCGTGGTCGACGACAACCACGGCGGCGCCGAAACCTTTGTGGCCGGACCGAACGTCTTCAGCCCCAAGAGCGCTGCGAACTGAGCGGGGGGCTCGTATGTGCGCGCGTGCGCGCGTACATTATTGAATATAATAATTTGCAGGAATGAGGAAAAATTGCTAACTTTGTAGCTGCAAACGCGCCAGCGGCGGCCGGCTCTCCGGTCGCGCTGCCGTCCGCGCGAGATAAACAAGCAGTCACATTTTTCCTCATATCCCGTAAAAGAACATGTCTGAAGATTTAGAACTCCATAACGGCGCTGAAGCCGAAGAATACAGCGCCAGTAACATCCAGGTCCTCGAGGGCCTGGAGGCTGTGCGCAAACGTCCGTCCATGTACATCGGAGACACCTCCGCCAAGGGCCTCCATCACCTTGTCTATGAGGTGGTTGACAACTCCATCGACGAGGCCCTCGCCGGCTTTGCCACCCACATCGAGGTGACCATCAACGCCGACGACTCCATCACCGTCGTGGACAACGGCCGCGGCATCCCCGTCGACATGCACGCCAAGGAGCACAAAAGCGCCCTCGAGGTGGTGCTCACCGTCCTCCATGCCGGCGGTAAGTTCGACAAAGGCTCCTACAAGGTGTCCGGCGGTCTGCACGGCGTCGGCGTCTCCTGCGTGAACGCCCTCTCCACATACCTGCGCGCCGAGGTGCGCCGCGAGGGCAAGGTCTACATGCAGGAATACTCCTGCGGCAAGCCCACCACCGGCCTCACCGTCATCGGCGACTCCGAGACAACCGGCACGTCGATCTCCTTCAAACCCGACGGCTCGATCTTCACCGTCACCGTCTACGACTACGACACACTGGCCAAACGCCTGCGCGACCTGGCCTTCCTGAACGCCGGCATCACCCTGACGCTCACCGACATGCGCCACATCGGCGAGGACGGCAAGCCCCGTCAGGACCGCTTTTACAGCGCCGCCGGCCTCCGCGAGTTCGTCCAGTACATCGACTCGAACAAGGAGAGCCTCATCGGCGACGTCATCGACCTGCGCACCGAGCGCAACGGCGTGCCCATCGAGGTGGCCCTCACCTACAACTCCTCCTTCAACGAGAACATCTACTCTTACGTCAACAATATCAACACCATCGAGGGCGGCACGCACCTCACCGGTTTCCGCCGCGGCCTGACCACCACCCTCAAGAAATACGCCGAGGCCAACAACCTCCTCAAGAACGCCAAGGTCGAGATCTCCGGCGACGACTTCCGCGAGGGCCTCACCGCAGTCATCTCCGTGAAGGTGCTCGAGCCCCAGTTCGAGGGTCAGACCAAGACCAAGCTGGGCAACACCGAGGTGGCCGGCGCTGTGTCCGGCGCTGTGTCCGAGGCACTTGCCACCTACCTCGAGGAGCATCCCCGCGAGGCGCAGACGATCGTCAGCAAGGTCGTGCTCGCCGCCCAGGCCCGCCAGGCCGCCTACAACGCCCGCCAGAAAGTGCAGCGCAAGTCGCCCATGAGCGGCGGCGGTCTCCCCGGCAAACTCTCCGACTGCACATCGCGCACCGCCGAAGACTGCGAAATCTTCATCGTCGAGGGTGACTCGGCAGGCGGAACGGCCCTCGACGCCCGCGACCGCCGCTACCAGGCAATCCTCCCCCTGCGAGGCAAAATCCTCAACGTGGAGAAAGCCATGGAGCACAAAATCTTTGACAACGAGGAGATTACGAACATGTACCGCGCCCTGCGCGTCACCATCGGCACCGAGGAAGACCAGAAGGCCGCCAACGTCTCCAAGTTGGCCTACCACAAAATCATCATCATGACCGATGCCGATGTCGACGGCGCCCACATCGCCACCCTGCTCATGACCTTCTTCTTCCGCCGCATGCGCCCCATCATCGAGAACGGCTACCTCTACCTGGCCACGCCGCCGCTGTACAAGTGTAAGATGGGCAAGAACGAGGAGTACTGCTGGAACGACCTCCAGGTGCGCCAGTTCAAAGACCGATTCGGCGAGAACATCACCATCTCGCGATTCAAAGGTCTCGGCGAGATGAGCGCACAGGAGCTGCGCGAGACCACCATGGCGCCCGGCCACCGCATCCTCAAGCAGGTCCACATCAGCGACGCCGCCGAAGCCGACCGCATCTTCTCGATGCTCATGGGCGAAGATGTTGCCCCGCGCCGCGACTTCATCGAGTCGAACGCCAACTACGCCAACATCGACGCATAACCCCGCAAACTCTCACGGACGGACGCCCCAACCCATCGGGCGCCCGTCCGCTTCGTAATTCCCCCCGCGGATTAAACACAATTCTCTCCCCGGGCGTTATAATCAGAAAAGAACATCCATCATCACAATTACATAGCACATAATGTCACAGAAAGCACCCCGCAAGGCCGGCAAACTCACCACCGTCAAGCTTCACGAGGCCGTCATGCAATATATAACAAGCCCCGAGGCGGGCACCTTCAACTACCGCAACGTCGCCGAGGCCCTCGGCCTCACAGCCCCCTCGGCCATGCGCTCCATCGCCCTCTACCTGGCCGAGCTCGCCTTCGACGGCGAAATCGTGGAGACCGCCCCCGGCCGCTACAAGATGCCCGTGCGCACAACCTCCGCCACCGGCACCTTCGTCCGCCGCTCCAACGGCAAGAACTCCGTCATCACCGACCCCGACGGCGAGACAATCCTCGTGGCCGAGCGCAACTCAATGCACGCCCTCAACGGCGACAAAGTGCGCGTGGCCATCGCCGCACGCCGCCGCGGTGTCGAGCCCGAAGCCATTGTCACTGAGATAGTTGAGCCCAAAGATCAGGTGTTCATCGGTACCATCTTCACCGAGCACAATGTCACCATGCTCCACACCGACTCCAAGTTCCTGGCCAGCGACATCCTCATCCCCCGCACCCGCATCAAGGGCGCCAAGGCCGGCGACAAAGCCATCGTGCGCATCACCTCGTGGCCCGAAAACCAGAACATCCCGCGCGGCGAAATCGTCGACATCCTGGGCAAAACCGGCGAGAACACCGCCGAGATGCACGCCATCCTCGCCGAGTTCGGTCTCCCTTACAAATACCCCGAGTCGGTGGAGAAAGCCGCCGAACGCATCGACGCCGGCATCACCGACGCCGTCGTCGCCGCACGCCGCGACATGCGCTCCGAGACAACCTTCACCATCGATCCCCGCGACGCCAAAGACTTCGACGACGCCCTGTCAATCAGCCGATTACCCAATGGCAACTACCGCGTGGGCGTCCACATCGCCGACGTCACCCACTATGTCCACCCCGACACCATCATCGACCGCGAGGCCCGCGAGCGCGCCACCTCCGTCTACCTCGTCGACCGCACCATCCCCATGCTCCCCGAGCACCTCTCCAACGGCATCTGCTCGCTCAACCCCCATGAGGACAAGCTCACCTTCTCCGTCATCTTCGAGATGACCCCCGAGGGCAAGGTCGTAGGCTCCGAAATCGTCCGCACCGTCATCAACTCCAACCGCCGCTTCACCTACGAAGAGGCCCAGGACGTCATCGAAACCGGCCACGGCGACTTCGCCGACGAAATCCTCACCCTCGACCGCCTCGCCAAGACACTCCGCCAGCGCCGCTACGACAACGGCTCCATCGACTTCGACCGCGCCGAAGTGCGCTTCGAAATCGACGAGAAAGGCCATCCTACCTCCGTCTACTTCAAGGAGAGCAAGGACGCCAACAAACTCATCGAGGAATTCATGCTCCTGGCCAACCGGGCCGTGGCCCGCGCCATCGGCGCCGTCAGCAAGAAAAAGAAGGCCAAAGCCTTCGTCTACCGCGTCCACGATCAGCCTGACCAGCAGAAACTTACCGATCTCGCTGCCCTCGCTCGCGTCTTCGGCCACCGCCTCAAAGTCACCGGCACGCCCCGCGACATCAACCGCTCGCTCAACCGCCTGCTCCAGGACGTCAAGGGCACCGGCGAGGAGAACCTCGTCACCACCCTCGCGCTCCGCTCCATGGCCAAAGCCGTCTACTCCACCGAGAACATCGGACACTACGGCCTCGGCTTCGACTATTACACCCACTTCACCTCGCCCATCCGCCGCTATCCCGACATGATGGTACACCGCCTCCTCGAGCGATACCTCCACGGCGGCCGCTCCGTCAACATCGAAAAGCTTGAGGAACAGTGCAAACACTCCTCCGACCAGGAGCAGCTCGCCGCCAACGCCGAGCGCGCCTCCATCAAATACAAGCAGGTCGAGTACATGGCCGACCACCTCGGCGAGGACTTCGAAGGCGTCATCTCCGGTGTCACCGAGTGGGGCCTCTACGTCGAACTCAACGACAACAAGTGCGAAGGCCTCGTGCCCATGCGCGACCTCGCCGACGACTACTACGACTTCGACGAGCGCAACTACTGCCTCGTCGGACGCCGCACCGGCACACGCTATCGCCTCGGCGACCCCATCCGCATCACCGTCGCACGCGCCGACATCGACAAGAAGATGCTCGACTTCGTTCCCGCCGGCCACCGTGCCCTCCCCGCGCCCAAGAAGGCCATCGACCCGCGCGACACCCGCAACCGCCCCGGCATGAAACGCCGTCGCCGCAAATAAATCCGCCCTCGATTATGGCAGTAAAAATCGCTGATACATACATCACCATCTCCGGCCTGCGCGTCTTCGCGCGCCATGGCGTCATGCCCACCGAACGCCTCGTCGGCAACGACTTCACCGTCGACGCCGTCCTCTATTACAACGCCGCCAAAGCCATGGACGACGACGAAATCAACCAGGCCGTCAACTATGCCGAGGCCGTGAAAATCATCCAACAGACTATGAATCAGTCGTCTCGGCTGCTCGAGCACGTCACGGGCCGCATTATCCGCGCCCTGACGGCGGCCTTCCCCGCCATCACGCGCGGCACCGTCACCGTCACCAAGCTCACTCCCCCCGTTGCCGCCCAGCTCGCCGGCACCTCCTTCACCGCCACCTTCACCGTCAAATAACTTCCCCCTGTCCGCCCCGCCCCCTGGAACGCAGGCGCGGCCGGCGATTAGTGTAGGATTACAGTGACGGGGCACCAGTCAGCAGTCGATTAGGGTAGCCATTTGAGCCGCGAGGAATCAGGGTGCCTTCGTCGGAATCAACATCGGAATCAAATGTCGGCGATGGGGCGTCAGCGGGCGTTTAGGGTAGTCATTTGAGCCGCTCGCTCCTTCCTCACGGTTCAAATGGCTAAACTAATCGGCTGCTGGCGCCCACACACCGGCGTTTGTGATTCCGAGGTCGATTCCCTGGTGCATCGCGGCTCAAATGGCTACCTAAGAACCTCGATAAACAACGATGGCGGCCGGAGGGCCGCCATCGTTGTGTTCGGGGGAGGAGGGCATTAGCCCCAGGAGTAGAACTTGGAGCGATTGCGCCGGACGCGCCATGCCAGGCGCATATTGCGGAACGGGTGCATGAGGATGATCCACGGCAGCGACATGCGCAGGCGCTTGCCGCCAAGCGCGCGTATCGTGCGGCTCCATGCCGCGCTCGCCACCCACAGCATCGCGATAATCACCACCAACGCGGCTATCGCCGGGATGATGTTCGGCAGCGCCGTCACAGCCGCGCCGATGCCGCACAGAATCATCAGCCACAGCATCCACTCGCCCGTCGCCATCATGCGGCGCGACGAACGCGACACTTCGTGGCCCGTAAACTCGTGACGCATAGCCAGTTCCTTCAGTAGCTGACGCGTGTTGTGTGCCGTCATCTCCACGCGGCTCTCCGGACACAGCTCCACGACAGTGTTCTCCGCCGTGGCGATCTCCGAGACGAAGATGTCATCGTCGCCATAGCGCTTGTCGAGCGAGCGCGAGAAGCCCTTGTTGCGGAAGAAGAGGTCGCGCGTGTATGCGATGTTGTATTCCGTGCCGCGGTAGGGGTGGCCGGATAGCGCCGCCGTGAGCCATGTAGCGTCGGAAGCGTAGAAGTCGAAGGTGCGGCGACGGCTGCCCATGCCGTTCTCCTGATAGGCGGGCACGGCGTTGCCGAGCACAACCTCCACGCTCGGGTTGGAGAAATGGCGCATGATCGAGGCCAGCCACAGCGGACTCGTGATGGTTGCCGTGGCCATCGTGTGCACGACCACGCGGTTCTGCGCCGCCTTGATGCCCAGCATCAGCGCCAATTTCTTGCGCGAGAGCGAGCGTGCGCCGTCGGGCGTGTAGGTGAGATAGAGGTTGCGGTGCTGCGACGCCAGCATCGAGACGACGTCCGACGTGGCTTCGGAGCCGCCTTCGTTCACCACAATCACCTCAAAGCCGGGCTCATAGCGCTGCTCGAGCAGCCGGGGCAGCAGACGTGTCAGCGCCTCCGCCTGGTCCTGGGCGTATACCACGATGGAGGCCGGGCCGGCGGCGGCCGCCTTCATCGTCTCCTCGTCTTCGACGATGGAGAAGCCCTCGGTGAACAGACCGTCCTCGTCGGGCTGCGGCGCGTTTTCCATGCCCTCGCAGTCGTCGGCATGGGTGGCGGCGTAAGAGGCCACGCGGCGTATACGCCGAACGTACACCGGGAACACCACGATGGCGCATACCACCATGGCGGCGAAGAGTAATATTGTGATTAACTGAAAGTTAAAGTCGAATTCAATCATAGCAGAGACTGTACCCTTGAACAGATGAGTAATGGTGACACAAAGTTACAAAAAATGCGCGAAATAACCGCCGCCGCGTCCCGCTTTTTTCTTGCCCGTTAATATATATTTATATATGTACGCGCGCGCGAGGCCCCGTGGCGACGGCATTCCAAGCCGTCGCGGGAGCAAAAGCCCCGCCGATAGCACCCCCGCGACCCCCAACGTCCGCCGAAAACGACCGATTCGCGCCAAAATCCGGCTCTCGGCAGTGTTGAAAAAAAATCGCGGCTCGCGAAAAAAAAGTGCATTTTAGCAAAAAGAAAGGCCTGCCCGCTTATTTTTCAGCTTAATTCACCCCTGCGCGCCGAAAATCCTTATTTCCATTAACCCTTTGCGGTAATTTGCCACAAATTTTAACACTTCACGCGGCGAAAATGCCTAAAAAACATGTTCTTCAACATATTTTTTTTCAAAATTTTGTGTATTTTTCGGCAAAAGTGTTTATCTTTGTGAATTGAAACTTGTCTCTACCCGGGCGAATTCTACCCTTTTCCCTGCCCGAGGAGGCTTCTTTTAGTAGGCTAACAGATTGAATATCAATCCTTTTAATTAATATTTGTTTAATTGTTTTTAGTATGAAAAAGCTGTTTCTATTACTTGTGACAGTATTGACAGTCACTCTGTGTGCGTCGGCTCAGACGCGTACGGTGACTGGTACTGTGCTTGAAGAGGGTAGCGAAGAGCCCATCATCGGTGCCAGCGTCACCGCCGGCAACAACAAGATGGGTGTGAGCACTGAC
>SFOH01000001.1 GCA_004552485.1 Bacteroidales bacterium
GAGATACGTGTGCGTTCTCTATTATAATACACTTCGATTTCGACAGAGGCTTTCTTGACAGCCGTTGCAGTCTTTCTGCGGTCGAAAATCACTCTTATTGTTGGTACACTTGCCATATCTAAGAAAGATTCGATTAAAGTTATAAATAATGATAGTTTCGCTTGTGGTACACCCCGAAAAAGGTGTACCACAGATTGCGATTTGTGTACCAAAACTGTACCACAACCTCGAAAAATGGGTCGAAATCGAGGTTTTTTCGCCCCATTTTGTGGTACACATGTGGTACACTTTTCGCTTTCGTGTACCAAAGTTAGGCATATTATTTCAAACTAAAAAATGCTAATTTGTACCAGGATAATTTAGCAAGAAAATTGCTAAAACATTCTAAGACAAATAGTTATAAAATATAAGTGGCTGAGTGATAGACAAGTATAGGCACAAAAAAAGAGTCACCTCCTTGTTCAAGTGGTGACCCTTCTGTGATCCGCGTGGGGCTCGAACCCACGACCCCAACATTAAAAGTGTTGTGCTCTACCAGCTGAGCTAGCGAATCAACGCGCTGTTTAAAGGATAACCGCCGGGCAATTGGTCGTTTTGGGGACCGTGGCGGGCGCCGTTGGGCTTTTGGCTCGTGGCGTGTCTCCCTCAAAAGCGATGCAAAGTTAGCGTTTATTTTTGACCTATGCAAGTTTTTTTGCGAATTTTTTCGCGTGGAGGCGCGTTTTTTGGGTATTTTTGGGACCTCGCAGGGGGTGGTGGGCGGCAAAGGGCGGGATTTGGGGATGATTGGCGAAAAAGAAAGGCCGGGGTGGGGGAGTTGTGCGCTCCGGGCCCCGGTCTTTCTATGGTGGTCAAAAGTGTGTATTATGCGCGATGCATGATGCGGGTCAGATGCGGTCGAGGACGGTGGTGATGAGGTCGGAGATTCCGCCTTTGTAGTTGGGGTTGGCGTCGTTGGTGAAGCGGTTGGCGATGATCGAGCAGACGGTCATGCAGCGGTGGCCCATGAGTTTGCCAAGGCCCTGGAGGGGTGCCGACTCCATCTCATAGTTGGTGACTCGGCGGCCTTTGTAGTCGAAGGCTTCGATGGAGGCGTTGAGGCCGGGGTTGGCGAGGGGAAGGCGGACGTAGCGTCCCTGGGGACCGTAAAAGCCGACGGCGGAGATGGTGTTGCCGCGAACCATGTCGTCACGGCCAATTTGTGCTACGAGCGAGGGATCGGCGTCAACGACGTAGGGTTTGGCCCAGAGGGGGTTCCACTTGGTGTGCTCGACGAAGGCTTTTTCGAAGTCGAGGTCAGCCACTTCGTTGCGGCCGGCGTAATAGTTGAGGACGCCGTCAAAGCCGATGGATTTCTCGGCGATTACGGGTGTGCCGAGCGAGAGTTCGGGCTGGAGGGCGCCGCTGGTGCCGATGCGCACCATGGTGAGCTGGCGATGTTCGGGCTTCACCTCGCGGGTGTTGAAGTCGACGTTTGCAAGGGCGTCGAGCTCGGTGATGACGATGTCGATGTTGTCGGGGCCGATGCCGTGGCTGATGGCCATGATGGGTTTGCCTTTGTAGGTGCCACCGATGGTGTGGAACTCGCGTGAGGACACTTCGAAGGTCTTGGTGTCGAAGTGTGAGGCGATGATGTTCACGCGGCCGGGGTCGCCGCACATGATGATGCGGTCGGTGAGCTGCTCGGGTTTGAGGTGGATGTGGAATGCTGAGCCGTCAGGGTTGATGATAAACTCAGAGGGGGGAATGATACGAGCCATAATTCTTATGTTTTTTAATGGTTATATTTTGTATGTAAATGATTTTCGTTCAATGGTTTATGGAGAATATTCCGCCAGGGAGGCTGTTGATGAGACCCCGCATCTCCATGCGGAAGACTGTGTCGGTGAGTTCGGCATAGGACATTGTCATTGCCCGGCAGAGTTCGTTGACGTTGATGATGGGGTTGGCCTCGATGAGTTCGAGGATGCGCTTCTGTTGGGTGTCGAGTTCGATGGGGAGTTCCTGCTGGGTTCCTTCGATTTTCTTAACGGGCCATCGCATGGCCAGTACGAAGTCCTCGGCGCTCTGCAGGAGGGTGGCTTTCTGTGCGGCGATGATGGCATTGGTGCCGCGCGAATACATGTCGAAGGCACGTCCGGGCACGGCGAAGACATCGCGGTTGTACTCGTAGGCGAGGCGCGCCGTGGTCATCGAGCCGCCCGAGCAGCCGCTTTCGACGACGATGGTGGCTTTGCTGAGGCCGGCGATGATGCGGTTGCGCTGGAGGAACGAGCGGCGGCTGACGCTGACGCATCGCGGTGTCTCGGAGACAATGGCACCACCTTCCTGGATAATCTTCACGGCGTCGGCACGGTGCTCGGCGGGGTAGATGGTGTCGAGGGCGTTGGCCAGAACGGCCACGGTCGGAACGTGGGAGCGCATTGCCGAGCGGTGGGCGCAGATGTCGGTGCCGTAGGCCAGACCGCTGATGATTGACAGTCCGTCAACCAGCTCGGCGAGCTCGCGCACAAAGCGGGTGTTGAAGTTATCGCCGTAAGGGGTGTTGTGGCGGGTGCCGACGATTGACACCGGCCGCGGATTGTCGAGGTCGGCATCGCCCAGCACATAGAGCATGGCCGGGGCATCGGGGCACTCGCGCAGGAGCTTGGGATAGTCCGGGTCGGTGAAAAAGTATGTTCTGATGCGATGACTGAGCACGAACTCCTCCTCGCTGCGTGCTTTCTCCAGGAGGCCGGCGCGCATGGCCGCGTCGCAGAGTTTCTCGGAGAGGTGTGCCTGACGGCGCAGGTCGGTGGGCGACATCTCAAAATAGCGCTGCGGTGTGCCCACACGCTCCAGCAACTCCGTGCCGTTGTCGGCATGCAGCCCGTTTATGAGCGATAGCGCGATTTTGTATGTCAGCTCTGTGTCAGCCATTAATGTCGTTCGTTTATACCTCGGTGAGATACTTGCTGAAGGCGTCGAAGAGCACGTCGCCACGTGTGAGACGTCCGTTCTCCAGGCAGGCTACTGTGATACGTGCCTTCACGACGGGTGTTCCGTCTGCGAGGTACAGGTCCTGGATGAAGATGAAGCGGGGCCCGCGGCGTGCTATCTTCAGGCAGCTGAAGAAGCGGTCGTCGCTGCGCAGGGGGTGGAAATAGTCTATCTCCACGTGACTGAGCACCGGGTCTATGCCGCGCTCATGCATTTGCGCAAAGGTCAGGCCAGCCGATGCACAAAACTCATGACGGGTGTGCTCCATATAGTGGAGGTAGTTGGCATTGTTGACAATGCCCTGATAGTCAAGTTCGTAGTCACGGACGGTCATCTCCAGCACAAAGGTGTAGCTCTCTGAGAAGTTCATGGTACGGGGTCAGTGCGTTGGTCTTATGTTTCGGTTCAGCGTTCTTACATTATTACCGGCGGTTCGGCGCCGTTGGAATGAAAATACAAAGATAAGAAAAAATGCGCAATCATGCGCACTCCCAACGTAAAAAAAGCCTAAAAAAACGCCTCACCCGGCCATTTTTCGTGGCGACCGGGCAGGGCGTTTCGATGTGTTTCGTGATATGGATCAGCGCACGATGCGTTTGGTGATGCGGTTGCCCTCGCGGACGATGTAGACGCCGGAGGTGGGGAAGGCGATGCGCATGCCCTGGAGATTGTAATACTGCGGCGCGGTTTCAGTCTCTGCATCCATTGCTGGCCACACCGAATTTGGCAGCACCGGAGGTGACGGTGCCGGCAACAGGCTCATTAAGCTCACCGGAGTCTTTCACCCCTTGCGCTTTATTCGCACGAACGGCGGCGGGTTTGGCATTCGGCACGGTTCCCTCGATCACTACGTCGTTCAGGGTCGTGGAATAGCAGGTGGTGGAGTAGTTCAGCACCTCATTGTCGCTCTCATTATACAAGACCTCAAGCTTGAAATAGTCACCTACTTTCTGGCCAAAACCGGTGAGGTTAACGTGATCGGTGGTGGCATCCTTGATATCGGACAGATAGTTCACTGTAGGCGCAGAAGGCGAAGCCGGCACCGGCACAACATAATCAATAGCCACACTGTACAGGCAAATACCGCCGTAATCACTACTAATTTTGAGTACAATATCATTGCCGACGAGATTCTCAACCGCAACTTTCTTGGTGATTGTGTCAGTGCTATTCCATGTAAATGCTTCAGCGCTATTCACGACTTCTGTGCCGTTGACACTCGCGGTGATATTGAATGATGTTGCGACATAATACTCTTTTCCTTTAATTGAAATACTCTTTATCTGAGCATTCTCCGGGATCCTTGAATTCTTCAATGTGAGCGTACCGTTGAAGCTGTTAGTGGTGCTTTCACCAAACCTAATAGCCCCCTTATCTTTCTCACCATAATACTCTATATTTGCCTTTTCCTTGAATGTTCCGTCCACATACCAGACGCCCAAATATTTGCCATTGGCATTGTTGATAGCAATGTCTTTAACGGTTTTGCTGCCTGAAATTCCACTTGGAAGAGGTTTAGTAAACGCCCAAATGGCAGTTGCGGTTTCACCCGGAGCTACTGTGGGGGGCACAACATAGAGAGTGTAACTGGCAGACTTCTCATACTTTGTGTTCTGTGTTGTATACATGCCGGTTGCTGTAATTGTGACGCTTCCCCATGTTTTGATGGTAACTTTACCGGTTGAGGCATCTACTTGAGCAACATTATCGTTGAGGGATTTATATGTTACATCCGTTATAGAAGAACCAACGAGAAGTTGAGGCGCTTTAAAAGTATCTTTCTCGTCAAGGTCAACGTAATACTCATTTTCGGGAAACATCAGCTCAGCCGGAATAAGATAGACAACGGTCATTGAATTCAAATAGAAACGTCCCTTTGATTGGATATTAATGTTGGCCTTTTTTACCGCATCCGGTTCTTCAAATATGAGTTGAGTGTTGTTCCCGCTAACACGTTGAGGCGTAAGATCATTGACGGTAACCTCTGCTTCCTCACCCGGATAGGGCACACATGTCAGCACATAACGTGACGGGCTCTTCTTTCGTGTAAGATTAAATTCCAGGTTGCTTTCCTCAGAAAAGAGCAGTCCATTTGACGAAATCGACACATTGCTCACAGAACTTACACTGCTGATAAGTGCACTTGGGTCGGGATCAATGAAATCCGCTACTTGGGTATTCGTTGTGATTGGTGTGGGCTCACCACCTGCATTGCTTTTGAATGTCATTGTGATGGACGTCGCCGATGCGATGCCTGTGCCAAGCAGCAAGGATATGAGCAGAAGGTAAATTCTATTCATAGGAGCCGCGAAATGTCTGTTAGGCAGGAGGATTCGGGCTTAGTAAGCACAAAGATAGCGTTTTTTGCCGTATCAAACACAATAATTTTTGAGTTTTTTCGGCTAATTTCTATCTTTTGCCGATCATGGCCTACTTAAGAAGCAGCCAAAGGCCCGACTTGAAGGGGTAGGGAGGCCATGCCCCACCCTGCTGTCAATGCACAAAAATAGCCGCCGCTCTCGCCTCGGAAGGTAAGAACGGCGGCAAATAAATTTGATATGTAACAGGTTATTCGAAGCCTTATGCTATCCGCGTAATCACTTGAGCAGCGAATAGGAGCGGTCAATGAAGGCGGAGAGGTCGGCACCACGAAGCAGGCCGTTGCCAAGGAGGGCCAGGTCAATGAGCTGGCGTACGGTGGGATTGGTCTTGGCGTAGTCGGCAACTATCTTCTCCTGCTCGGCGCGGGTGTCGGCGACGGTCTTCTCCAGATCTTTGATCTTCTGCGAGGTCTCGGCATCGGGCGTCTCTTTGCCATCGCCGCGGAGGCGGGTGATGGTGTCGTTGGCCTCGTCGGTGCGCTGCATGAGGGGCGTAACGGCTTGGTCGAGTGCACCGTCGGCGTCCTTGGTAAATTTCTCGATGATGGGATTCTGGGTATTGACAACGATATTATAGCTGTCGGGGAGCTCGGAATAGAAGCTCATGCCGGGCTGCATGGCGGCCATATCCTTCATGCGGCGCATGAACTCGTTCTGAGTGATGACGATAGGAGCAGCGGTTTCGCCGAGGGCTTCGAAGGCGACGATGAAGTTGGCGTTTTTGACCTCGGGAGTCTGGCTGCGGAAGACGGTGGTGAGGATGGCGCGCTGCACGGCGTTCAGGTCGGCCTCGCGGCGGTCTTCTTTGACAATGAGGTTGTCGACGACGTCGCTGTCCACGCGCACAAAACGTGTCTTCTCCAGCTTCTGCTCCATCAGGCCGATGAAGTGACTGTCGAGCTGGCCGTCCATGAGCAGGACGGAGTAGCCCTTGTCGCGTGCGGCTTTGATGTAGTTGTACTGGGCGGTGGGATCGGTGGCGTACAGGTAAATGATGTTGCCGTCCTTGTCTGTCTGTGAGGATTCAACCAGGCTCTTGTACTCGGAGAGTGTGTAGTTCACCTTGTCGACATCGGTGAGGAGCACGAACTTCATGGCCGAATCGCAGAACTTCGTGTCGGTCAGCATGCCGTATTCGATGAACAGTTTGATGTCCTGCCACTTGGCCTCGTAGTCCTTGCGGTCGTTCTTGAAGATTTCTTCGAGGCGCGAGGCAACTTTCTTGGTGATGTATCCGGAGATTTTCTTGACAGCGGTGTCTGACTGCAGGTAGCTGCGCGAGACGTTCAGGGGGATGTCGGGCGAGTCGATTACGCCCTGCATGAGCATCATGAACTCGGGCACAACGCCCTCGACGGAGTCCGTCACGAACACCTGGTTGCAGTAGAGCTGGATGCGGTCTTTGCGCACCTCGAAGTTGTTGTGAATCTTGGGGAAGAAGAGGATGCCGGTGAGGGTGAAGGGATAGTCCACGTTGAGGTGAATCCAGAACAAGGGATCGTCCTGACCGGGATAGAGCTCGTGGTAGAACTTGATGTAGTCCTCGTCGGTGAGGTCGGCGGGTTTGCGGTTCCAGCTCGGCTCGGTGTCGTTGATGACCTGACCGTCGGTTTTGACGGGAACGGGCAGAAAACGGCAGTATTTTTTGAGGAGCGTGTTGATGCGCACCTGCTCGAGAAATTCGGTGCTGTCGTCATCGATAAACAGGGTTATCTCGGTGCCGCGGTCAGTTTTGTCGGTGGGCTCCATGGTGTATTCGGGCGAACCGTCGCACATCCATTCGACAGCTTCGGCGCCATCCTTGTATGAGAGCGAACGGATGCGCACCTTCTTGGATACCATAAAGGCCGAGTAAAAGCCCAGGCCAAAGTGGCCGATGATGGCGTTGGCATTGTCCTTGTACTTCTCAAGGAACTCTTCGGCACCGGAGAAGGCAATCTGGTTGATGTATTTGTCGATATCATCGGCTGTCATACCGATACCGCGGTCTGTGACAGTCAGCGTGTGCTCGTCCTTGTTGACGGTGACAGTAACGTCCATGTCGCCGAGCTCACCCTTGTATTCGCCGAACGAGCTGAGGGTTTTCAGTTTCTGCGTTGCGTCCACGGCATTGCTGACAAGCTCGCGGAGGAAAATCTCATGGTCACTATAAAGAAATTTCTTGATTACCGGGAAGATGTTTTCCGTGGTAACACCAATACTGCCTTTTTGCATAGTTTCGTTAATGAGTTTAGTATGTTAGATTAATGTGTTGTCAATAAATAAGTTATATCTCTCGGCCCTGCTATCGTTTGCCTGTGCCGGTCTGCCTCGGTGGGCTGCATACCCGGCCGTCTGCCGAAACCGTATTATTTATATATAATAATGTGTAGCTTCCGCGAATATACTTGTGATAATCGCCATAACGCCATAGGCAAACCATATGCTTACCATAAATAATAACAAGTGAGACAGTGTCTTAGTTTTTGGAATAATCCGAAGCCTCGTCTGTCATCACCCGACAATCTGCAAAAATAATGCCAAACCCGCCCTCCTCGCGGCACCGCCTGCCACAACCGCCACCACCACCGATAACTGCTGAAACTTCAACAGCCATAGGGTAGGGAATGTCCCTCCATTTGCAACATAGGTATTATCTCCTCTCCCCACAATGGCCTCTTCCACTCATTCAACATTTATATATGGCGGCGCGCAGCCGCCAACCCACACCCAGCACGATAGTCCTAAAGCGCGCATCGACCAGACACAACGCCAACATCTCGCATCTCCAATCTCAATGGCGGCGCGCAGCCGCCAACCCACACTCAGCACGACATTTCCAAAAGCATAATCATCAGTCAGACAAGGCGCTAACATATTCTACCACCAGTCCAAATGGCGGCGCGAAGCCCCCAACCCATACTCATCCAGACATTTCCAAAAGCGCACTCATCAGTCACACAAGGCGCTAACATATCCCGCCACAAATCACAATGGCGGCGCGCAGCCGCCAACCCAAACTCAGCTGACAACCCCAAAAGCGCACTCACCAATCACATAAGGCGCTAACATATCCCACCACCAGTCCAAATGGCGGCGCGCAGCCGCCACCCCACACTCAGGCCGACAACCCCAAAGCGCGTTCATCAACAAGACACAACGCCAACATCTCCCACCTCCAATCTCAATGGCGGCGCACAGCCGCCACCCAAGACACAACGCCAACACCTCCCACCTCCTATCTCAATGGCGGCGCGAAGCCGCCCAACCCACACTTAGCCCGACAGCCCAAAAGCGCGCTCATCGACCAGACACAACGCCAATATATCCCGCTACAAATCTCAATGGCGTCGCGCAGCCGCCAACCTACAATCAGCCCGACAGCCCAGAAAAGCGCGTTCATCACTCATACAAGGCGATAACTTATCTCATTACAGTTGTAAAAGCGGTTCGCGCTCCCCAACACCTTCCATCCGATAACCCAAATTGCGAGCTAATAGTCAGACAGGGAGCCACCACATCGCGCTTCCAATTTCTGTGGCTGCGCATAGCCGTTTACCCACACCCAGCCCGACCAACCAAAGCAACGTGCTCATAGGTCTTACGCGACGCCAACACATCCAGTAAATGCGTTCAACAGTGAGACGACAACAGGCACCACCGCGTAATTTAACATAATACGTATTGTGTAACTTTTGTGTTTATTTTGTGGAGCTCGTTTAATCCCACCTCTTTGTGCCGGTTTTCGTAGTTTGGGCGTTTGAGCCTTCGTGGATTGAGTATTGGCCAGTTGTATTCATATCGAAAGACGTATAGTCTCAAATCAGCCACATACGCCATTGAGTTTTTATCGAATAAACAATGTATCGAGTCGTATCGAGAGAACCGGTTCGCTTGATTAGTTGCGCAACTCATTCGCAACGTACCGGAGCGGCGCATAGTCCGTACACACATGAGTGCACTGCAGAGAAACATCCGTCTTGCGGCTGGATGGTCTTCTTAGTCTTCCCGTAGACTATTTATGAGCAATTATTGCATCTCGGTCCACTGCGTTATGCCTTTGATTTTTTTGAGCAGAAAATACGAACATACGGGAAAAAGCATATTTTGAGGTGTAAAGTGCTAAAAATGTGAAGATTAAACAAAGTTTAACACAAAATAGCCCACTTTTAAAACCCTGAGAATGTTGTATTTATAAAGAACATTGATATTTGTACTGACTAAGCCTGCTCTCAACGGCGTAAATTCTCGCAAAAATATTGGATGTGTGCTCATTACCTGAGTTCGGATTTGTAAATCAGTTTTAAATACAAAGCATGCACTATTTACAGATTAAAAACCGAAATCGCTACAATTCTAAATAGCATATTCCAGCAGAGAGTTTTACAAATCCAACTCAGGACTATTCCAGGTTAAGAAACGCAAATAGATATACCGTTTGCGATTGTTGTGGTTTACGAACGCACGTCATAGTCGCTTCTCAAATTATTACAGTGAGATTACATTTACAACAGCCGGAGAAGTTGATGAAGCACCCTAAGATCGAGGCTTGAATAACAATTGTAACACCTCTTACCGCTCAGAATAGTCAGTCTCATTCAGATATAGCTTGTTCCGGATCTACTTATAGCAATCAGCCTCGCATTGGAGCAGATATATGATAAAGAATTATTAACTTATTAACTAGTCACCTATAAATCATAGGTGTTATAAAAATTTCTTAAAGAATCAATCTAAATACCTTAACCACCTCATGCACTTATAAGGCCTTTTTAAAGGGTCATTCTGATAACAAATTAGGCCCCAACGGACAGGAGCAAACCGCTATAGCGTCTGTTTAAGTGAATTCGACACACTTCTCCTCGCGAGGCGTGCCCAGATCGTCTGGTTCATAAAGACAGCGCCATCATAACACCTCCCCTACCCTGACGTACATCATAACGTTTCATTCGACGGCTCCGTACACATCTATATATAATTGCAAACAAGGCACTCAAAGCAACCGGAATTACTTACAAAAGTAAATTTAGAAAGGAATATTTGCAAACTCAACTACTCCGTACATCCGTTTGCAATTGCACTCATTTATTTACTGAACTTAATACATTGACATATCTCACCTCATTTGTAAATTAAGTTTTACATCAGCAAATTCAATTTTCTTTATTAAATATTTGGTTATTTAAAAATAAAGTTTTACCTTTGCAACAGATTTTCGAGCGAGTCTCATTCGCACATTTACACAACCAAACAGCCACGACGATTTACAGATGTTATACGCGGTTCTTGGCGCTGTGCAAATCATTAGAGTTAGGCTACTGCGGATAATCTTTGTATCTTGTTGCAAATAAAGAGTTTACATACTCATACCCTCTTCTTCTCAACTCTATTAATTCTGTAAACAAATGGATATTGTCAGCAGACTCAAACGTTTTATCGAATATCTTGGACTCCCAAACAGTTCTTTTGCTGACCGTGCCCACATAACAAGGCCCACGCTCAGCCAAATCCTTAACGGGCGCAACAAAAAAATCAGTAACGAGCTGATTGGCAAGCTACACGATGCTTTCCCGATGCTGAATATCATGTGGCTGATGTTCGGAGACGGCGATATGCTCACCACCGCTGCCGCTGCTTCTTCAGACAATGTACCGACGTCCGACAATGCATCCTTAAATCCTGACACTGAGAATGTTGTGAGAGACATGGAGGACCCCGTGCCCTACGGCAATGCGAACACCATGGGTAACGGTGCCACCGACACTTCACGCCTCGAGAAGGCCAACGGATTTGATCTGAATTTTTTTGAGCTAAACCAAGGCCCTTCTCAGAGCGTTTACTCAGACTCCCGCAATTCCGGACAATCGGCTTCACGAAATGCTTCTACGCGGAGCGGCGCCCACACCGCGGGCAACGCAACTTCTCAGGAAGGCGCCGGACACTCGGACAACAAAGGTGGCGACAAAGCCGCCGGTTCCTCCAAAAACATACCGGGCTCGTTCTGGGATGACGTGACCTCATCGGAGATTCCCGCCGATGGCAACTCCGCGGCAGCATCGGCCGCTGCCGCCGTGGCTGACAACGGCAAGTCGGTATCTTATATTATGGTGTTCTATTCTGACAGCTCCTACGAAATGTTCAAGCCACAGCGCGACCTCCCTCCTCAGCGTTGAACGGCCCGACCCTCTCTCCTCACAATTCCAAGACTCTCCTCTAAAAACTCTCTCCATTCACTCTCCTCTTAAAAATCTCTCTCCTCGCAAAACTCTCTTCTCAAATCCCACTCCTCTTAAAAATCTCTCTTCTCGCAAACCTCTCTTCTCAAACCCCTCTCCTTCAAACCCTCCTCCTCACGTTACAGGCCACGCACCCAAAAGAGTACGTGGCCTGTGCTATGCTGACTTATCAGCACTTAATCCAAATGTGATCCTTATGGCACGAGAACTTTGACGACTTTGCCGTATGCCGAGCGTCGCAGGAAGATGCCATGCCGAGGCTCGCTCACTCTCATGCCCTGCATATTATAATATGTGTAGGACGTGCCTTCGCCATCCGTTGTAGAAAGGATATCCTCAACGCCGGAGTCTCCGGTTCCGGAATTCGACGGCGCATAGTGCACACGGATTGCAGAGAAGGCCATACTCTCGTCATAACCGGCATCCGAAGGCTTGGTAGTCTCCGAGCGACTCAGCGTCATCGTCACCTTTCTCACCGACTTCAACTCTGTGGTCAACTTCAGACTGTCCGCATCCCATGTCCAATCTTCGCCCGCAACACTCAGCCGCGGATTATAGCGATAATACGTCTGAATACCGTCGTCGACAATCATATCCACCGCGGTGATCACATAAGCCGTGTCCGCGAGTGTCAGAGTCAGTTCGTGCGAGATACCGTTGGAGGTCATCATTACAAAATTATTGCCGCCGCGATTGAACCACTTCAGCTTGTTCTTGTTCGGACCCTGCGTCGAGCCTACCGTGGGGGCGCCAAAACCGAGAGCCATCTCCGGACCCTTGTCTGATGCCGGCCACGTGAACGTCACGCCGTTCAGCGTGTTGCGATTATGAGACGCCACCTCATCCATCAGCACACCGCGGTTGCATTTGAGGTCGGCCTTGTCAGCCATTCCCTGCATCAGCGTTGTGTCGCGGAAGTCAAAGCAGTACACACTCCCGGTCGCCCCGGTCTCCGCCGCCAGGCTCATTACGGCCGCTGCGGCAGCGGCACTCATCATTAGTCTTTTCATATATCTCTGTTTGTTAATGTGTTACGTCTCATTAGTTTCATTATTCACGCCATGCCTATAAAACCCGGCACAAAGTCGAACCCTCGTCAGGCTTTGTGCCAAGTTTTATCATATTAGAGTCTTAGCGAACGACAACCTTGCTCACGACCGACCCACTGCGACGGATGTAAATACCCGGCGCAGGCGTACCGCTGATGCGCACACCCTGGAGGGTGAAGTATTCGGCGGGAGCATTGGCATCCGCATCTGCGGCGATGTCGCTCACGCCGGCATCATCAGTGAGTGTCACGGTCTTAAGTTCCGACCAGCTGCTGGCGCTAAAGTTCTCAGTATCAACGGGAACGGCGCGCACGCGATAGTCATACACGCCTTTCTCCTTGAGGCCTGTCACCTTGTATGATGTGCCGGTGATACCGGTGATTGTCATGGCTGTGGCATCGCCGGTGACAACGGCGGCATTGCGGCGTGCGGCAGCTTTGTCCGCGTCGCCACTCCATAGTGATGCGCTATACAGGTACACGCGTTTCTTCTTGGCAACAATCGAGAAGCAAACCTTCACCTCACCGGCATCGGCAGCATCCATAACCACGGCATAATCATCGGCCTGCGACGACAGCTCGACGGTCTGCGCAGCCACTTCCTTGTCGGCACTATCCAGCAGCTGAACTTTCAGCGAACTGCCGTCACTGCCATAGCTGGCGGCACGGACTTTGACGGTGACAGTACCAGAAGCGCTGACTGCCGGTGACGTCACTGAGCCCATCTGTTTGCTCGAGCCCAGTCGCACTGACCCGCTCTCGGCAATGGTATAGCCCGAGGTGGTCCAGTCTGCGGGAACGCCGTCGGCGAAGTCCACGCTCATCAGCTCTTTAACGTCGGAGTGCTCTTTGACTTCAAGGGTATAAGTAACATCCTGCCCCTCAACGGCATTCCAATTGGCAGTAAAGGACGTCGCGGTCACATCGCTATGCTCGGTCACAACGGGAGTCGCAACGGCCGGTGCCTGCTCCTTTGCCACCCAGAACGATGCTGAGCCGTCTTCGGCTATCGTCATCTCTGTCACGGGCTTACCTGCCATGACGTTGCCGGTGTTGAACTTCGCAGCCGGTTTGGTGGTGTCGGTGAATTCGGTGGCGCCGTTGTTGGGCCATAAGTCGCCGAGCAGACTTGCCTCGTTGGGATTGTAATAAGTCTGGCCGTACTGGGTCTGGCTGTCAAGTTTGAGATTGTTGTCGGCAGGCACCACGGTCATGCGCTGCAGGTCATAGTCGTTGACGGTGTTGTTGTTCCAGGCCGATTCGTCATAAGTCACGTGTGTAATCAGCAGACCCTCGGCAACCATATATTTATCCCAGCCGGTATTGGCGCGGTTTTCGATGATGAAATACTCGTTCTTGTCGCGGGGATTGGTGATACGCACGGCCAGGTCTGTCTCTTTCTGCTTGAGATTCATGGCCGGCAGGGTGTATTGTGTGTTGACGGTTGCCTCTGGGATATCGATCCATCCCATGAAGTTCTTCTCATAGGCCGAGTAGCCGATGGGCGTATAGCCGTTGTTGTTGTAGCATCCGCTGTCCATGAGGCTCCACGGTCCCATGCCGAAATGCGGACCGTATTGCGTGTCATAGAAATCCGGCAGACCCAGGCAGTGCGAGAACTCGTGGCAGAAGGTGCCGATACCGTCTATCTTGCTCAGGTTGACACCGTTGAGCTCATTGAAAACGGCAAACTTGTTGATGGTGGTACCGTCCTGTCGGAGTGTCTTGCCGAACTCCGTATCGTCCAGCTGCCACTGGCAGGGCCACACGGCATTCTCGCAGTCTTCGTCGTAGGACGATGCCTCGCCGTCGCCGGCATAGAGAACGATCACCACGTCGCACTCGCCGTCGCCGTTGTTGTCATACTTCGAAAAATCGATCTGAGAGTCCAGCGCCTGACAGGCCTCGCCAACCATATTACCGACACCCTTGTCGTTGCCGTACATATCGTTGCCGCCATAGGCCGCGCGGTTATTTGCCAATGTCACGGGCCCGTAAACGTCGAACGACGGGTCGTAATCGCCATTGCTCTGGTCGTAGAAATACTGGTATGCGCTCGTCGAACCATGCGAGAAGAAGGCCTCGAAGGTCGCCTTGGGGTCGGTGTCTTTGAACTTATAATCCTTATACTGCACCAGCAGAACCGGTATACTCGACTTGCCTTTGTTCGGCACCTGGCTCTCCAGTTTACGTGGCACGCGGGATGCCGCACGGCGTGCTTTGGCTGCTTTGGAGAGTGCCTCTGTTCCGAGCTGAGCCCGGTTGGTCTTCACGAAAGTTTTCTCGGCCTCGGACCGCATACTCGGGTTGTGGGCCTGCATGGCCGACACACCGGCATACGTTCGGTAGTAGAAGTTGCCGTCAGCCTTGCGCTCAACAGCAAGTCCGTCTTCGGTGATGAATGTGTGAAAGTGTTCGTCGCCCACAAGGCTCACGCTTATGACCGTGCCATCAGCCTGCGTGAACGTTCTAACGCCTCTTTTAGCGGGCACGGCAACGGCTGTCAGACATACGATTGAGCCGAGCGCTATCGCGCCTAATCTCTTGAGATTCATGTTGTTTATGTTTAGTTTTTGGTTAAGATTAATTTTCGGGTAAGCACATGGTCTCCCTCTTGTCCAATCCGTTACGGACGTGAACAATCGGGCGATATGCGGCAAATTTACGAATTAAACCTCATTCCCACAATATATTTCCTCATTTTGCCTCTAAAATTCTCTGTAAGCTGATGTACCGGCCCCCCGGTCCACTAAAGACAGCGGCCCGTTCCCGGTGTCGGGAGCGGGCCGCCTATGACGGTTTTGTACTGTGTATGATTACTCTGAAACGGATGCCGGAGCGGATGTCTCGGCCGAAAGAAGAGCGTCGGCTCCCTCTTCGAGTGCCGGGGTATTGTGGGAGACGATGCGCGAGACAATCTTCTGCTGCTCAGCGTCATAGTCGATGACAATCTCATCGCCCACAACGGCCACGGCGGAGATGATGAGCTCGGCGAGGTCGTCCTCGAGATACTTCTGGATGGCACGTTTGAGCGGACGTGCGCCATACTGGGCGTCATAGCCCTTGTCGGCCACAAAATTCTTGGCGGCCTCGGTGAGCGTAAGCTTATAGCCCAGGTCGGCAACGCGCTTGTAGAAGCCGGCCAGCTCAATGTCGATAATCCGGAAGATGGCGTCGCGGTCGAGCTGCTCGAACATGATGATGTCGTCGATACGGTTCAGGAACTCGGGCGAGAAAGCCTTGTTCAGAGCTTTCTGAATCACGCTGTTGGCATGCTGCGAGCCCATGCTGCTGTCGGTGGCGGTGTTGAAGCCGACGCCCGATCCGAAGTCGCGCAGCTGGCGCACGCCGATGTTCGAGGTCATGATGATGATCGTGTTCTTGAAGTCGATGCGACGGCCCAGACAGTCGGTGAGTCGGCCTTCGTCCATCACCTGCAGCAGCAGGTTGAACACATCGGGGTGGGCCTTCTCGATCTCGTCGAGGAGCACGATTGAGTAGGGATGACGGCGCACCTGCTCGGTCAGCTGTCCACCCTCCTCGTAACCTACGTATCCGGGAGGCGCTCCGACGAGTCGGCTCACGGTGAATTTCTCCATATACTCGGACATGTCGATGCGGATGAGCGTATCGGCGGAGTCGAACATATACTCGGCTAACTTCTTGGCCAGGTGGGTCTTACCGACACCGGTGGGGCCGAGGAAGAGGAAGGTGCCGATGGGCTTGTTGGGATCCTTCAGGCCGATGCGGTTGCGCTGGATGGCTTTGACCACTTTGTCGATGGCGGCATCCTGGCCGATGATGCTCTTTTTGATGGCGGGAGCCATCTCGCGCAATCTCATTCCTTCGGCTTGGGCAATGCGCTGAACGGGCACACCGGTAATCATGGCCACTACCTCGGCAACCTTCTCGGCATCAACCACTTCGCGGGAGTTATTGAGTTTCTCCTCCCACTCTTTCTTGGCTTTGTCGAGCTGTTCGGTGAGCTCGGTGGCACGATTGCGCCAGGCGGCGGCCTTCTCGAAGTTCTGGGCACGTGCGGCCTCGAACTTGTTGGCGGTGGCCTCGTCGACCTCGCGCTCCAGGCGCTCTATCTCCTCGGGGACGGTGATATTGGTGATGTGCACGCGCGAGCCGGCCTCGTCCATGGCGTCGATGGCCTTGTCGGGGAAGTTGCGGTCCGAGATATAGCGGTCGGTGAGTTTCACGCACGCCTCGAGCGCTTCATCCGTGAAGGTCACGTTGTGGTGGGCCTCATACTTATCCTTGATGTTGTTGAGAATCTGAAGGGTCTCCTCGGCGGTGGTGGGCTCCACCATCACTTTCTGGAAGCGGCGCTCCAGAGCACCGTCCTTCTCGATGTTCTTGCGGTACTCGTCGAGGGTGGTGGCACCGATGCACTGCAGCTCGCCGCGGGCAAGGGCGGGCTTGAGCATGTTGGCGGCATCCATGGCGCCCTGAGGATTACCGGCACCGACGATTGTGTGGATTTCGTCGATAAAGAGGATGACGTCGGGATTCTTGGAGAGCTCGACAAGGATTGCCTTGATGCGCTCCTCAAACTCTCCGCGGTATTTTGTGCCGGCCACAAGCGAGGCCATGTCCAGCGACACCACGCGCTTGTCGAAGAGCACGCGGCTCACCTTGCGCTGCACGATTCTGAGCGCCAGGCCTTCTACGATAGCCGATTTGCCCACGCCGGGCTCACCGATGAGCACGGGGTTGTTCTTCTTGCGGCGTGAGAGCACCTGAGCCAGGCGCTCGATCTCTGTCTCGCGGCCTACGACGGGGTCGAGTCGGCCCTCGGCGGCGGCGCGTGTCATGTCGTGGCCGAACTTGTCGAGCATGGGCGTGTCGGCGCCGCTTTTCTTCTGGCGCGAGGCGGTGGAGGTGCCGCGCGAGCCGGTGCCGCGACCCAGGGGTGCGCCGCCGTTGCTGTCGTCCTCGTCGTTGTCGTCACCGATAAACTCGGCGCCGGCTACGGGCGACGACGAACTGGTCTCGCGCCGGGCGGCGGCGCTAAGGTTGCCGTAGTCGATGCCGCGGCTGCGGAAGGCGTTGAAAAACTCCATGTTCTGAACGTCGGGATTATGGAATATGGCCAGCAGTATGTGGGCCGAGCTCACGTTCTCGCTCTTGAGGATGCGTGCCTCGAGGGCGGAAAGACGCACCACACGATTGGTGAGGGCGGCTATGTTCACGGCCGGTACGGGATTGTCGGCCATATTGTACAGCTCGTTGTCCAGGTTCGAGAATATGTTCTCAAGCTCGTCGTCATTGGCGGCCACGCGGCTGAGAAGCTGCCAGCCGGAGTCACGAAGAGCGCGCATGGCCAGCAGCACGAACTCCGGAGTCAGCTCCGAGCAATTGTGCTGCCTCACCAGCCGCTGGGCTGTGTTGAGCAATATGGTTATCTCCTGCGAAAAATTGTTGTCCATTGATTGATATGTGTTGTGAAACGGTTTACCTTAGAATTAAATAATGTGTCAGCAATAAGCATGCCAAACACTGTGGCAGCTGTCTCCCGGCCGCATTTATTTTCGCGGCACGGTGGAATCTTTAACATTCCGGGGCCTAAATTGTGAAAAAATCTTGCTGCCCAAAATCTTTATAGTTCAAAGTTAGTGATTTTTTCGGAAAAAGTTCGTAAATTTGTATGATAATTTTGGCTTAATAGTTTTTTTTAGCGTTTCTTAGAAAAACCAATGCAGTCTAACTGACTAATTAACACTCTTTTACAGATATGCTGGAAGATGACCGCATCATAAAAATTGATATAGAAAATGAAATGAAGAGCGCGTACATCGATTACTCGATGAGCGTTATCGTGTCGCGCGCCCTCCCCGATGCCCGTGATGGCCTCAAGCCCGTGCAGCGACGTGTGCTGTTCGGCATGGACGCCATGGGCAACACTTCTGACAAGCCCCATAAGAAATCCGCCAACTGCGTCGGCGAGGTGATGGGTAAATACCACCCCCACGGCGACTCCTCAATCTACGGCACTGTCGTCAACCTGGCGCAGGACTGGAAGATGCGCGCCATCCTAGTGGACGGCCACGGCAACTTCGGCTCCATCGACGGCGCCTCTCCCGCGGCCATGCGTTACACCGAGGTGCGCCTGGCCAAGCTCGGCGAGGAGATGCTCTCCGACATCAAGGATGACACCGTCGACTTTGTTCCCACCTACGACAACGGCGGCCGCGAGCCGGTGGTGCTCCCCACCCGATTCCCCAACCTCCTGGTGAACGGCGCCAGCGGCATTGCCGTCGGCATGGCCACGAACATGCCCCCGCACAACTTGCGCGAGGCCCTGAACGCCGCCATCGCACTCGTCGATGACCCCGAGATCAGCATCGACGACCTCATGAAGATTATCCCCGCTCCCGACTTCCCCACCGGTGGCACCATCTACGGATACGGCGGCGTCAAGGAAGCCTACCACACCGGCCGCGGCCGTATCATCGTACGCGCCGTCGCCGAGATTGAGCAGGAGGCAAACCACGAGACCATCGTTGTCCGCGAAATTCCCTACGGCGTCAACAAGGCCGAACTCATTAAATATATTGCCGACCTCAGCAACGAGAAGAAACTCGACGGCATCGCCGACATCAACGACGAGACCGACTTCGAGGGCATGCGCATTGTCATCAAACTCAAGAGCGACGCCAACGCAAACGTCGTCCTCAACAAGCTCTACAAGATGACCCAGATGCAGGCCTCCTTCTCCGTCAACAACGTGGCACTGGTGGGCGGACGTCCCCGTCTGCTCACCCTCAAGGACATTCTTCAGGAGTTTGTCTCCCACCGCCACGAGGTGGTCATTCGCCGCACACGCTTCCGTCTGGCCAAGGCTCTTGACCAGCTCCACATCTTGGAAGGCCTGATCATCGCCTCTCAGAACATCGACGAGGTGATTCGCATCATCCGCGCCTCCGACAGTGTCGCCGACGCCAAGCAGGCCCTCATGCAGCGCTTCTCGCTCACCGACCGTCAGGTGACGGCCATCGTCGAGATGAAACTGCGCGCTCTCACCGGCCTGGAGCAGCACAAGCTCGAGGAAGACTACGCCAAGCTCAAGGAATACGTTGCCTCTCTGGAGCTTATCCTCAACGACGACCATGTCTGCCGCGAGCTCATCAAGAGCGAGATGGCCGAGACACGCGACAAATACGGCGACGACCGCCGCACCAAGATCGACTACACCGCCGGCGACTTCAACGCTGAAGACTTCTACGCCGACGATGACATGATCATCACCATCTCCCACATGGGATACATCAAGCGCACTCCCCTCTCCGAGTTCCGTGCTCAGAACCGAGGCGGCGTAGGCGCCAAGGGCTCCGACACCCGCGACTCCGACTTCATCGAGCACATCTACACAGCCTCCATGCACTCCACCATGCTCTTCTTCACGCAGAAAGGCCTGGTTTACTCCATGAAGGTCTACGAGCTGCCCGAGGGCGCCAAGAGCTCGAAGGGCCGCGCCCTCCAGAACGTGCTGAACATCGAGAACGACGACAAGGTCAACGCCTTCATCTCGTGCAAGATGCTCAACGATGTGGAATATGTGACCTCACACAACCTCGTCTTCGCTACGCGCAAGGGCGTGGTCAAGAAAACCTGTCTCCAGGAATATGCCCGCGTGCTGGCCAAGGGCAAGAAAGCCATCGTACTGCGTGACGACGACTCGCTGGTCGGCGTTGAGCTCACCGACGGCAACTCTCAGATTCTGCTGGCCAACCGCAAAGGCCGCGCCATCCGCTTCGAAGAGAGCAAGGTTCGCGCCATGGGCCGCGTCAGCACCGGCGTCCGCGGCATGACTCTCGACGGCGACGACGACTACATCGTCGGCCTCATCACGATGCCCGAAGGCTCGGAGAACACCATCCTCGTTCTCTCCGAGAAAGGCATCGGCAAACGCTCCGAGCTTGAGTCTTACCGCATCACCAACCGCGGCGGCAAGGGCGTGAAGACGATGAACATCACCGACCGCACCGGCGAACTCGTGGCCTTCAAGAGTGTCAACGACGAGACCGACCTGGTCATCATCAACAAGTCCGGTATCACCATCCGCATCCGCGTGGCCGACATTCCCGTCCGCGGTCGTGCCACGATGGGCGTCAAGCTCATCGACCTGACCAAGCGCGGCGGCGACATTGCCTCTGCCTGCTGTGTTCCGACCGACCCCGAACAGGAGGCTCAGGACCTGGAGATTCCGGAGGGCGAGCTCAATGCCGAGGCCGAGGAACCCGCCGACAACGAGGTGATTGACGATGTCGAACCCACCGACGAGCCCGAGGAGGAGGCTGATTCCGAAGAGTAAGCCGCAACGCACACCGTCCGGCAGAGGCGCTGTTGTCTCTGTCGGCGGTTAAACTAAAACCCGAGTGGAGCGTCTTATATAAAAGGGTACTCCCCGGTCGCTCTCCTTCGCTTACACAATATTATATATAGCACTATCGTTTATATTCAATATCTCCCCAACACATTATTATATATATGTGTTATAGCCGATAAGCGGAACACTTCTCTTCCTTCACGGAATCTCAAACGAAACAACGCTGGGGTCATTCCCCGTAGATCTCAATAAAACAATAAATTAACTTACAAAATACCCTAACCATCTAACTTCACAGAATTATGAAGAAGACCAGCATTCTCGGCCTGTGCCTGCTCACCGCAGCCGCAGCTTCCGCACAGATCACTGTTGTGAAAGAAGCCGAAAAAGCCATGAAAAGCGGTAAACCGTTCACTGAGGTTGTCACTATTGTCACCCCCGCTTTCTCTGATCCCGCAACCGCTCAGCTGGCTCAGACCTACTACGTCCCCGGTAAAGCCGGCTTCAAGCAGTACGACGACGTCCTCGGCAAACGCCAGATTGGCATCATCAAGGACGGCGACCCCCAGATCACTGCTGCCGTCAACGCTCTGCTCGGCGGTTATGACTATTTCATGAAAGCCCTTCCCCTCGACTCTCTTCCCAACGAGAAAGGTCAGATCAAACCCAAATACTCCAAGGACATGCTCAGCACCATCCAGGGCCACCAGAACGACTTCTACACCGCAGCCGTTGACTTCTGGCAGGCCAAAGAATATGACAACGCCTACAAGTCATGGGACATTTTCCTGAACTTCCAGAAGAACCCCATGTTCCCCAAGGCTCAGCAGTTCCCCGACAGCGCCATCGCTGACATAGCTTACAATCAGGGCGTCGCTGCATGGCAGGCCAACAACTTTGACGCCGCACTCAACTCTTTCCGCAAATCCCTGGCCCTCGGCAATGACAAAAAACAGCTCTTCGAGTATGCCATCGCCGTTGCCAACAACGCCAAGAACAATGACGCCATCCTGGATTTTGCCGAAGCCGGAAACCGACTCTATGGCCATGACGACCCCCAGTTCATCAACCAGATCATCAACTATTATCTCAACACCGAGAAGTATGACGAGGCCATGAACATCCTCAACAACGCCATCGCCGCCGACCCCCAGAACGCCCAGTACTACGCTCTGGAGGGCATCATCTATGACAACCAGAAGAACCGCACCAAATCGCTCGAGTGCTACGACAAGGCTCTGTCTCTCAACCCCGACAACGCCGTCGCTCTCTTCTACAAAGGCCGCGCTCTTGCCGCTCAGGCCGGTGAGCTCTCCGACAACTACAACGGCAACGGTTACGACGCCTACAAGGCATCGACCCTCGCTCCCCTCTATCGCCAGTCTGTTGAACTGCTGGAGAAAGCCTATCAGCTCGACCCCAACAACCGTCATCAGATTCTCCAGGTTCTTGAGATTGACTACTACAACCTCAACGACCAGGTAGGCATGGACTCTGTCAAGGAGCGCAAGCTTGACGACTGATAACGTCGCCGCTATCATCTGACACTCATCAGGGCGCGCCAGCGGGCCTAAAGCCCCGTGGCGCGCCCTTTCTCATTCCTTTCATACCCTCCCTCCCCCCCCCTTTCCATCTCAGTTCTCATAATGGATACAAACCAGCAGTTCGACGAAGCTCTCTCCCTGTGCCGCAACATCTTTGTCCGCAAACTCAGAGACTACGGCCCCTCGTGGCGCATAATGCGTCCCGCCGCTGTCACCGACCAGCTCTTCATTAAAGCTAAACGTATACGCTCGCTCGAGACCAAACGCGTCTCCGCTGTGGGCGAAGGCATCCTCACGGAGTTCATCGCCATTGTCAATTACGGCATCATCGGCCTCATCCAGCTCCGGTTGGGCGCCGCCGACTCAAAGGACATCTCCGTGGAGCGCGCCGTCGAATTCTATGACGCTGTCGCCGAGCAGGCCCGCACGCTCATGATTGCCAAGAACCACGACTACGACGAGGCGTGGCGCGGCATGCGCGTGCTCTCCTACACCGACCTGATTCTCATGAAGATTGAGCGCGTGAAAGAGATTGAGGACCACCGCGGTCACACGGAGGTCTCCGAAGGCATCGACGCCAATTATATGGACATGATCAACTATGCAGTCTTTGGAATCATCAAACTCACAGAGCAGTCCCGCGAAGCCGAATGTTGAGCCGAAGGCTCCGACGAAGGCCTCCGACAAAACGACGCCGCTGTGGATGAAGGCGGTCGTATGGCTGCTGCGTGTGGTCTGCGGCGGGGTGTTCATCTTCTCCGGATGGGCAAAGGCCGTTGACCCCTGGGGCACTGTCTACAAGCTCCAGGACTATATGGCCGCAATGGGTCTTTCCTTTGAATACGAGACGATTGTGGCCGCTTCATTCCTGATGGCTGCCTTGGAGTTCGCACTGGGCGTGATGGTGCTCATCGGCGCTTTCCGTCGTCTCTCGGCGTGGGCGCTCCTGGCTTTCATGGCCGTCATGACACCGCTGACTGTGTGGATTTATGTGGCCGACCCGGTGGCCGACTGCGGTTGCTTCGGCGATGCGCTCATCATTTCGAACGGTCAGACGCTGGCCAAGAACGTTGTGCTGCTTGTGCTTTCCGTGGGCCTGGTTCTATGGAACAGACGCGTGGCTTGCCTCATCAAGCCTGCCGTTCAATGGATAGCTCTGACGGCCACAATCCTTTACCCGCTGCTGCTCTCGCTCTACGGCTATCTCATCCAGCCGCTGCACGACTTCCGTCCCTTCCCGGCCGGGACCCCGGTGGCTCACATCCACGACAATGCCTCCGAGCCGCGGTTCGTCTACGCTGACGCCGCCGGCACCGAGCGCTCGTTCAGCGCCGACTCTTTGCCCGACGACAGCGCCTGGACGTTTTTGCGCCGCGAACAGCCTGCGGTCTCCGCCATCGACCCAAACAAGCAGATTGCCATCATCGACGCCGATGGCGACGACATCACTCCCGCTCGCGCATGGCCAACACGCTCTACACCTATCTTGACGACCGCGATATTCCGATGGTGGCTGTCGTGGCCACGGACTCGGTGCCGGAATGGACTGATATGGTCAAGGCCGAATATCCGGTCTACTCGGCCGACGATACCGACATCAAAATGCTTGTGCGCGGTCATGCCGCTTTGGTCTATGTTCAGAACGACACTGTCCGCTGGAAATACAGCCTCTACTGCATCTCGCCCGAGGTCGTGCCTGTCGAGGACTCCGACGACAATCTCTCGCAGAACCGTCTCTCCGCAATCGCTCCGGTGGAGGACAGCCCGGTGCTCTCGGTGCTCACGGGCGCCCTGCTCATCGTGCTCACCGTGCTCATGGCTCTATCCCTGGCCTTCCATCGCCGCAAGCCTGCCCGGGCCGAGTCCGGTGGCAATGTCGGCTGATTCGCCGCGGTACGTTTTTCTAATTTGCTTATGTCGCGCCTTTTTCGTACCTTTGTCGGTTGAAATAAGCGCTTTTTGCCGATTTCCTACTTTTTGAATAAATTTCCTATTAAACAAACATAAAGTACAATAAAATGAGAAAGAACATTGTTGCAGGTAACTGGAAAATGAACACCACCCTCCAGGAGGGCGTGAAACTGGCCGAAGAGGTCAATGCCGCTGTTAACGCCGCCGACGCCAAGTGCGACGTCATCATCTGCGTGCCCTTCACCCACCTGGCTCCGATAAACGGCGTCATCTCCGGCAAACTTGGCCTCGGTGCCGAGAACTGCGCTGACCACAAGAGCGGCGCTTACACCGGCGAGGTTTCCGCTCCCATGGTTGCTTCTACCGGCGCCAAATACGTCATCCTCGGCCACTCAGAGCGCCGTCAGTACTATGGCGAGAACGCGGAGATTCTCCGCGCCAAAGTGGCTCTGGCCCTCGAGAACGGTCTGACCCCCATCTTCTGCATCGGCGAAGTGCTCTCCGAGCGCGAGGCCGGCAAACACTTCGATGTCGTTAAGAGCCAGATTGAGGACGGTCTCTTCAATCTCTCCGCCGAGGACTTCTCGAAACTCATCCTGGCCTACGAACCCGTATGGGCTATCGGCACCGGAAAAACCGCCACTGCCGACCAGGCCGAGGAGATCCACGCTTTCATCCGCAGCGTCATCGCCGGCAAGTACGGTCAGGAAGTTGCCGACAACACTTCGATCCTCTACGGCGGTAGCTGCAAGCCCACCAACGCTGCCGAACTCTTTGCCAAACCCGACGTGGACGGCGGTCTCATTGGCGGCGCTTCGCTGAAGTGCGCCGACTTCATGGGCATCGTGAACGCCTTCTGAGCCGCTTTCGGCTGACCAACCCCATGCGGCGGGAGGATGCCGCGAGCAATCCTCCCGCCCTCCCTCTCTCCCTTATCTTATAACGCATCAACACCACTCCACAAAAAGCCCACGCTTATGCGCATAATGATGACCCTTGTGGCCGCACTCTCAATGTCGCTCTTATGGCCCGCTACCTATGCTGCCCGAACGCCTCAGTCGCCGGCACCCGCCACTGTCATTCCCGCGGACACGCTGGCCGTGGCTCCTCACAGCTCCGACTTCGCCGTGTCGTTCACCTTTGAGTCTGACTCAACGGCCAATGACACTGTCGCCGCACCCGAGCACATTCTGGAGAGCCTGGCTCTCGACGACCAGTTCACCATCATCCAGCCGCCCGCTCTGAAAAAGCGCCTGGAGGACGGCCGCATCCAGTCTCAGGCCCACAACAACGGAAGAAACAAAGACGACAAGGAGCATAAGTCTGCCATCAAGCCGCGCACTTCGTCGGGCTTCCGCGTGGAAGTGTATGCCGACAATAACCTGCGCACGGCCAAGAGCGGTGCCTCTCAGCGTCGCGCCGCCGTAATGAGCCGTGTTCCGCAGTACCGCGTCTACATGACGTTCGACTCCCCGTTCTGGCGCGTCCGCGTGGGTGATTTCTCCAACCGCGGTGCCGCTGATGCCGCTGCCGCCGAGATTCGTCGCGCTATTCCTCAGAATGCCCGCGATGTGCGCGTGGTGCGCTGTACAATCAACAACCGCTGATGTCTCCCCACAGGCGGCTCATCATCCCCCACTCCACTTTCTTTCGTCATGAGTGACTTTGAGTTGACAGACACAGACCGCGACACGCGTGAGCGTGTGAACGCCATTGCCTCCCACCTGCGCGCCATCATCGAACTGGTGGGCGAGGACCCTGAGCGCGAGGGTCTTGTCAAGACTCCCATGCGCGCCGCAAAGGCGCTCTGGCACTGCACGCAGGGCTATCGGCAGGACCCGGATGCCGTGATGCGCCAGGCCATCTTCGAATATGCCGGCTCGCAGATTGTGATTGTCCGCGACATTGAGTTCTACTCCATGTGCGAGCACCACATTCTCCCCTTCTTCGGGCGCATCTCCGTGGGATACATTCCCGATGGCAACATGGTGGGGCTTAGCAAGTTGGCGCGTTTAGTCAATGTCTACGCCCGCCGTCTGCAGGTGCAGGAGCGTCTGACGCGCGAAGTGGCCGAGGCTGTCATGCGAACGCTCTCCACAAGCGGAGTCATGGTAGTGTGCACCGCCCAGCACCTGTGCATGAAGATGCGCGGTGTCGAGAAGCAGGACGCCGCCACGACGACCATGCACTGCTGCGGCGCTTTCGAAAAGGATGCTGCCCTGCGCGCCGAATTTCTGTCTCTGCTTAAGGTTTGATGTCCCGCTCCGCTCTCGTTTGTTAACTCATTAGCTGCCAATCAGGTACATTCGTTCATGTCCTCATTCCGAAAATCATCACGGGCCCTGCTCAGCGCACCCGCGCTCCTGCTGCTGACGGCGGCATGCACCGGCGTGCCCGACCATGTGGTGCAGCCAGATGTGATGGCCGAGTTGCTGGCCGACCTGAACGTGGCGGAGAGTGCGGTCGACATGAACCACGGTCAGTACACGTCCGACTCCTCGCGTCAGGCGGTGAAGCAGGCGGTGCTGGCGCGATACGGTGTCTCCACGGAGATGCTCGACACGTCGTTCATGTGGTATGGTGCGCACATCGACAAACTCATGGACATCTACGACCACTCGGCCGAGATTCTTCAGGACCGCCTGGACAAGAACGACGCCATGGCCGCAAATATGGCCGCGCTGTCTGTCTCGGGCGACTCGGTGGACGTGTGGAGCGCCTCAAGGCGTTATATGTTCACGCCACGCTCGTCGTCGCAGACGGTGGCGTTCTCCTATGACGCCGATGAAAACTGGGAGAAAGGCGACGACTACACCTGGCGCGTGAAGATGATTGGCCCGTCCGCCAACGCGATGTTCACTATTGTGGCCGCCTATGCCGACGGCGCAACGGAGGTGCTCAACACCTCGGTCAACAACGAAGGCTGGCAGGAGACGCGCTTCTTCACCGACTCCACCAAAACGGTGCGTCGGCTCTACGGTCTGCTGAGCATCGACCGTCCCTCGGGGGCAGCGCTCTTCCTGGACTCAATGCAGCTTGTGCGCAAGCGTCTCGACCGCGAGCGTTACAGCCAGCGCTATCGTCAGCGCATGTACGACCCGGCCGACAAAGCGCGTCGTGCACAGGACCACCTCTCCGGCCCGGCCCCCGGAGGCCCCGGTTCGCAGAACGGCCCCGGCTCGTCCTCGCCGTCTGAGTCTTCCCCGGGCGGCCCGCATCGTCCATCAGGCATCTCGAGTTCGTCGCCCGCTGCCGTTCCATCTTCTTCACCTCGTCCCAATGCAACGCGTTCTGTCACACAGGGTATGCATTGACGGCCGGCCGCTGGCCGGTCTTACGCTGGTGACGTTCGCCGACGACGGCACGTTTGTCTCGGCCGAGCCATTCCGCGCCGAGTCTCCCGGCACTTCTTTCACTGACGGAACAATAAATGTCTGTGACGGCACGGTCACCGTCATCCCCGCTTCGGCCTGCAACGACTGTCTGCAGCCGGACTTGCTCAACCATCCTTCCCGCAAATGATTTCCATAAACAATCTCTCGGTAGAATTCAGCGCCAAGTCGCTGTTCGACAATATCAGCTACGTCATCAATCCCCGCGACAAGATTGCCCTGGTCGGCAAGAACGGCGCGGGCAAGTCAACCATGCTCAAGATTATCGCCGGCCTGCAGAAACCGACGTCGGGTTCGGTGGCCGTGCCGCGCGATGTCACGGTGGGCTACCTGCCGCAGCAGATGGTGATCAGCGATTCGCACACGGTGTTCGAGGAAACGCGCAAGGCCTTTGCCCACCTCGACGAGATGAAGGAACGCCTTGAGCGGCTCAATACCGAGCTGGCGCAGCGCACTGATTACGAGACTCCGGAGTATGCCGAGCTCATCGAGCGCATGACCACGCTGACCGAGGAGGTCGCCATGGCCGACTCTGAGAACTCCATCGCGGAGATGGAGAAGACGCTCATTGGTCTGGGCTTTGTGCGCTCCGACTTCGACCGCCCCACCAGCGAGTTCTCCGGCGGCTGGCGCATGCGCATCGAGCTGGCGAAGATTCTGCTCCAGCGTCCCGATGTCCTCCTTTTAGACGAGCCCACGAACCATCTCGACATCGAGTCGATTCAGTGGCTCGAGCAGTTCCTCAAGGAGAAGGCCAAGGCCGTCGTCCTGGTTAGCCACGACCGCGCATTCATCGACAACATCACCAACCGCACCATCGAAATCTCGCTTGGCAAAATATACGACTACGCCGTGAACTACTCCAAGTTCGTGGAACTACGCAAGGAGCGAGTCGAGCAGCAGATGCGCGCCTACCAGAACCAGCAGAAGCAGATTGCCGACACCGAGGAGTTCATCGAGCGCTTCCGCTACAAGGCCACCAAGGCCGTGCAGGTGCAGAGCCGCATGAAGCAGCTGGCCAAAATCGAGCGCATCGAGGTCGACGAGGTCGACAACTCGCGCCTCTCGCTCAAATTCCCGCCCGCACCCCGCTCCGGCGACTATCCCCTCATCATCGACGAGCTCGGCAAAGCATACGGCGACCATCAGGTCTTCGATAACGTCACGTTCACCATCAAGCGCGGCGAGAAAGTGGCCTTCGTGGGCAAGAACGGCGAGGGCAAATCGACTCTGGTGAAGTGCATCATGGGCGAGATTTCCGACTTCACGGGCACGCTCAAGATCGGCCACAACGTGAAAATCGGCTACTTTGCCCAGAACCAGGCCCAGCTCCTCGACGGCGAGATCACGGTGTTCGACACCATCGACCGCGTGGCCGTCGGCGACATCCGTCTGAAGATACGCGACATCCTGGGCGCCTTCATGTTCGGCGGCGAGGCTTCCGACAAGAAGGTGAAGGTGCTCTCCGGCGGCGAGAAGACGCGTCTGGCCATGATTCGTCTTCTCCTCGAGCCGGTGAACCTGCTGATTCTCGACGAACCCACCAACCACCTCGACATGAAGACCAAGGACATCCTCAAGCAGGCCATCAAGGACTTCAACGGCACTGTCATCGTGGTCAGCCACGACCGCGAGTTCCTGGACGGTCTTGTGGAGAAGGTCTACGAGTTCGGCGGCGGCAAGGTGCGCGAGTGCCTGGGCGGCATCTACGAGTTCCTGGAGAAGAAAAAGCTTGACAATCTCCACCAGCTGGAGCTCACCCGCAGCCCGGAACCCAAGCCCTCTAAGGCCGCACAGCCTGCTCCAGCGAAGGCCGCCAAACCCGCTAAGGCTCCTGCCGCCGAGCCTGCCAAGCCGGCCGCACCGCGTCTGAGCTATGCCGAGCAGCGCGAGCGCGACAAGGCGATTCGCCGTGCCGAGAAAAAAGCGAAGGAGGCCGAGGAGGCCGTTTCGCAAGCCGAGGAGGCCGTGAAGGCTATCGAGGAGAAAATCAATGCCGGCGATGTCTCTCCCGAGATTTTCGCCGCCCATGCCGACGCCACCAAAGCCCTCGAGAACGCCATGTCGTTCTGGGAGCTCGCCGTCATGGAGGCCGACTCCCTGCGTCCGTCCTGACCCCAGCCTTCCCCGCCCGGCTGCAATCCGCTGTTTTTCATGTCATTTTTTGGCCAAAACATTGCAGGTATGTGAGCAAAAAGGCGTACCTTTGTGTTATGATTAGGTGGTGAATTCTTTCTTCGGAGTTTTTACCACTTGAACTATACGCTAAATACCCTTCCCTAAACGTGACTAATATACAGAACTACAAGGAGATAGGCTCTGAGGCCGACCGTCGTATCCTCGAGCTCCTCTCTCAGAATTTCCCCAACATCTCTGCTGCTTCAACGGAGATCATAAACCTTGAAGCCATCCTGAACCTGCCGAAGGGCACCGAGCATTTCGTGGCCGACGTCCACGGCGAGTATGAGGCCTTCCGCCACATCCTCAAGAACGCGTCCGGCAACATCAAGCGCAAGGTCACCGAAATCTTCGGCTCGACCATGCGCGACAGCGAAATCAAGGAGCTGTGCTCGCTCATCTATTACCCCGGCCCCAAGCTGGAGTTAATCAAGCAGACCGAGACAAACCTCACCAACTTCTACCAGATCACGCTCAATCAGCTGGTCAAGGTGGTGCGCTCCGTGTCGTCTAAATACACGCGCTCGAAGGTGCGCAAAGCCCTGCCCCGCAGCTATGCCTACATCATCGAGGAGCTCCTCCACGAGACTCCCGACGACCACAAGAAGCAGGCCTACTTCAACCGCATCATCGAGACCATCATCCTCACCGGCCAGGCCGAGGACTTCATCGAGGCCATGTGCAACGTGATTCAGCGTCTGAGCATCGACCAGCTCCACATCCTCGGCGACATCTACGACCGCGGCCCCGGCGCGCATCTCATCATGGAGATGCTCTCCGACTATCCCAACTTCGACATCCAGTGGGGCAACCACGACATCGTGTGGATGGGCGCCGCCGCCGGCAACCCCGTCTGCATCGCCTCGGTCCTGCGCCTGTCGCTGCGCTATGCCAACATGACCACACTCGAGGAGGGCTACGGCATCAACCTCGTGCCCCTCGTGACGTTCGCCATGGAGACGTACAAGGACGACGACGTCAAATACTTCATGCCGCTCGTCGACCCCGACGACACCACCCACACCGACAAGATGCTCCAGCTGCTTGGACGCATGCACAAAGCCATCGCCATCATCCAATTCAAACTCGAGGGCGCCATGCTCGACAAGCATCCAGAGTGGGAGATGGCCGACCGTAAGCTGCTGAACAACATCGACTTCGCCAAGGGCATCATCACCCTCGAAGGCAAGGAATATCCCCTGCGCGACACCAACTTCCCCACCGTCGACCCCGCCGACCCCTACAAGCTCACCCCCGAGGAGGAGGAGCTCATGAGACGTCTGCGCCACTCGTTCCTCGTCTCCGACAAGCTCCAGGCCCACATGGACACGATGCTCTCCCACGGCTCTATCTACGGCGTCTACAACGGCAACCTCCTCTACCATGCCTCAATTCCCCTCAACGAGGACGGCACGCTCATGGAGGTGGATGTCCACGGCCAAAAGGCCAAGGGCCGCGACCTGCTCAACAACATCGGCGCCATGGTGCGCCTGGCCTACAGCGAGGATCCCGACACGAACCCCGAAGACAAGCAGTATGCCATCGACTACTTCTGGTATCTTTGGTGCGGTCCCCACTCTCCCCTGTTCGACAAGAGCCGCATGACCACCTTCGAGCGCTACTTCATCGACGACAAGGAGACGCACAAGGAGAAGAAAGGCGCATACTACACCCTGCGCGAGGAGCCGGAAGTCTGCGACATGATTCTCGACGAGTTCAACGTCCTGGGCTCCCACCGCCACATCATCAACGGCCATGTGCCCGTGAAGGTCGGCAACGGCGAGAACCCCATCAAGGCCGACGGCAAACTCATGGTAATCGACGGCGGTTTCGCCAAGGCCTACCATGACACGACCGGCATCGCCGGCTACACGCTGGTGTTCCACAGCCGCGGCTTCGAGCTGGTTCAGCACGAGCCTTTCACCTCAGCCGAGAACGCCATTCTCAACGGCACCGACATTGTCTCCTCCAACCAGATTGTGGAGCTGTCGGCCCACCGTATGCGCGTGCGCGACACCGACAAAGGCGCCATCCTCCAGAGTCAGATCAACGAGCTGATGCAGCTGCTCTACGCCTACCGCCACGGCATCATCCACGAGCGCGGCGCCAAGAACATCATCAAGTAACCCCTGCGCGCATCAAGCCGTTAACAATAAAGGTATATATTCAAAACACAGCCCATAACCAATCGCAATGAAAACGAACAAGTCAGTACTGGTGTCGGGCGGCACCGGCTTCATCGGCTCACACACGGCCGTGGAGCTCATCAATGCCGGCTACTCCGTGGTGATTGTCGACAATCTGAGCAACTCGGAGGCGACGGTCATCGACGGCATCGAACGCATCACCAGTCAGAAAATTCCCTTTGAGAATGTGGACACCTGCGACCTCAAGGCCCTCCGCGGTGTCTTTGAGCGCCACGACTTCGACTCGGTCATCCACTTCGCCGCCTTCAAGGCCGTGGGCGAAAGCGTCTCCGAGCCCCTCAAGTATTATCAGAACAACCTCGTCAGCTTCATGAACATCCTGGAGCTCATGAAGGAGTTCGGCCGCCACAATGTCGTCTTCTCTTCGTCCGCGACTGTCTATGGCGATGCCGACGAGCTGCCCGTCACGGAGCAGTCGCCGCGCAAGCCCGCCACGTCGCCCTACGGCAACACCAAACAGATGTGCGAGGACATCCTGCGCGACTGCTGCGCGGCCTATCCCGTCACCCACGGCATTGCCCTGCGCTATTTCAACCCGATCGGCGCCCACCCCACCGCCATCATCGGCGAGCTGCCCCGCGGCGTCCCCAACAACCTCGTGCCGTTCATCACGCAGACGGCCGCCGGCATCCGCAAGGAGCTGTCCATCTTCGGCAATGACTATGACACGCCCGACGGCACCTGCCTGCGCGATTACATCGACATCGTCGACCTCGCCCGCGCCCACGTCGCTGCCCTTGACCGTATGACCGACGGCAAGATGCAGCAGAAGTATGAGATTTTCAACGTCGGCACCGGCCGCCCCGTATCCGTCCTGGAGCTTGTCAAGCGTTTTGAGCGCGTGAACGGCGTACCCGTTCCCCATCGCTTCACGGCGCGCCGCGAGGGCGATGTGCCCAGCGTGTATGCCGACCCGACGCTTGCCAACGAGGTGCTGGGATGGAAAGCCACACGCGACCTCGACGACACGCTCCGCGCCGCCTGGAAGTGGCAGCAGAGTCTCGCGTAACGCTTTATTTGTCAACCTTATAACAATGGAAAAGCTGCCGCATGAGTGCGGGGTTGCCCTTGTGTGTCTTCCCGGAAACGACGCCGACGCCGTTCCCGGGGCGCTCGCTATGCTGCGCGACCAGCGCCACCGCGGCCGTCAGGGCGCAGGCTTGGCGGTGCCCGATGCTGCCGGCGGCTTTACTGTTCTGAAATTCGACGGCGACAACTCGCTGGACCATCTCTGCGACGCAGCCTGTGCCCTCCACGGCGATATGGTGCTTGGCCATGTGCGCTATGCCACCAACGGCCGCGGAGGCACGGAGGCCGTTCACCCTTTTGTAAGCAGGAATGGGCGCATGGCGCTCTGCGGCAACTTCCACTTCGGCCGCCGCTATGAGGCGCCCGACGGACAGCTCGTCACTGAGAGAATCGCGCAGGCCTTAAGCGAAACGGACAGTCTAACGGATGCGCTCCGTCAGACGCTCGCCGAGGCTCACGGCGGCTTTGTGCTCTGCGGCATAACCGCCGACGGATGCGCCTTCGCTGTGCGCGACCGCCATGGCATTCGCCCCGCCTGGTATGTCCTGCGCGATGGTGAGCTGCGTGTCGCCTCGGAGCGGTTCGCCCTCCATGATGCCAACGCCCGCGAGCTCCCGGCCGGACACGCTCTCGTCCGCGACAGTCATGGCCGCGTAACCATGGAGCGCCTTATGGCGGAGGCGCCGCTGTGTCAGTGTCCCTTCGAGCGCATCTATTTCGCCTCAGCCAAAGATCCGGACATTGCCGCAGCACGCCGCGCCCTCGGTCGCGCTCTCGCCCCGGCAGTGATGCAGGCCATTGCCGGTGAAGCACTTGCGCCCGTCCTCACCTACGTTCCCAACAGCGCCGTCCACGCATGGGAAGGCCTGGCGGAGGCCCTCGACGACGCCGTCGTCCCCTCCTCAATCATCAGCAAACTCACGCGCCACCGCACATTCATGCACGGCGCCGAAAGCCGCGTCTCCGAGGTGGAGAGCGCCTACTCCGTCGAAGCCGAAGCACTAAACCGCGCCGTAATCATTGTGGACGACTCCATCGTGCGGGGCACTACCTTCCGCCGCTCCACGTTGCTTCGCCAACTGCAGGAGCGCGGCGCCACACGCATCATCATCGTTTCCTCGGCGCCACCCATCCTCTATCCCGACCACTACGGCATCGACATACCCACGCGAGAAGAGCTGATTGCCGCACGCGCCGCCGCAACAGGTCGCACCGTCGCCGAGCTTCTGACGCCTCCCGACGTCACCATCCCCGTCACCGTCATCTATCAAAGCATCGCCGACCTCTGCCGCGTCCTTGGCCCCAGCTACGGCACCTGGGTCTTCACCGGCACCTACCCCGACTAACCTCAGAAGGGGGGGACGTCGCCGGAGGGCAGAGGAGCCGTGCCTCCGGTGAAGGGGTCGGCTGTGGGGGCTGCGGCGATGGCATCGGAGCCCATGGAGTTCATGCGGCTGCCGACGCTGGCGATGCCTACGGGGACGGGCTCTTCTTCCCAATTCTCGAAGCGCGCAAAGGGCGCACGGAAGCGCAGCTGGATGTCTTCGACGGAGCCGCTGCGGTGTTTGGCGATGATGAACTCGGCTTTGCCGCGTATGTCGTTGCCGTTGGCGTCGGTGTCGGAGTGGAGGTAATACTCGGGGCGGTGGATGAAGCACACGATGTCGGCATCCTGCTCGATGGCGCCAGACTCACGCAGGTCGCTGAGCTGGGGGCGTTTGCCGTCGGTGCGGTTTTCGACGCTGCGATTGAGCTGCGACAGGGCGATGATGGGGATGTTGAGCTCTTTGGCCAACTGCTTGAGCGAGCGCGAAATCATGGACACTTCCTGCTCTCGCGAACCGAACTTCATGCCGCTGGCGTTCATGAGCTGGAGGTAGTCGATGATAATCATCTTGATGTTGTGCTCGCGGGCGAGGCGCATGGCTTTGGTGCGCAGTTCGAAGATGGAGAGCGAGGGGGTGTCGTCGATGTAGAGGGGAGCGCCGTTCAGGGCCTTGATGCGCGCCATGAGCTGGTCCCACTCCAGGGGCGTGAGCTGGCCGCTTTTGATTTTGGAGCCTTCGAGTTCGCAGACGTTGGAGATGAGGCGGTTGACGAGCTGTACATTGCTCATCTCGAGCGAGAAGAGCGCGATGGGTGTGTTGTAGGTGACGGCCATATTCTTAGCCATGGAGAGGACGAAGGCGGTCTTACCCATGGCGGGACGGGCGGCGATGATGATGAGGTCGGAATTCTGCCAGCCGCTGGTGACTTTGTCGAGTTTGTGGTAGCCGGTCTCGAGGCCCGAGAGGCCGCTGGAGCGGTTGGCGGCGTTCTGTATCTGTTCGAGGGCCTGTGAGATGACGGGGTCAATCTGCGTGACATCCTTCTTGACGTTGCGCTGCGAAATCTCGAAGAGCTTGCCCTCGGCCTCCTGGAGGAGGTCTTCGATGTCGTTGCTCTCGTCGTAGGCCTTGTTCTCGATGTTGGAGGCGAAGGAGATGAGTTCGCGCGCGAGGTATTTCTGGGCCACGATGCGTGCGTGGAATTCGACGTGGGCTGCCGAGCTGACGCGCGAGGTTAGCTCGGTGACGAACACGGCGCCGCCGGCCTCCTCGAGGGTGCCGTTCAGTCGCAGCTGCTCGGTGACGGTGAGCATGTCGATGGGTTTCTGCGCGGCGCCGAGGGTCTGTATGGCCTCGTAGATGACACGGTTGGCAGGCTCGTAGAAGCAGTCGGGTTTGAGCAGGTCGCAGACGGAGGCGTAGGCGTCTTTCTCGAGCATGAGTGCGCCTAACACCGCCTCTTCCAGCTCTTTATCGCGCGGAGCTATGCGGCCCAGCACATCGCCGACTTTGTTGGCCGGGTTCTTGCGGCTCTTGTACGTGTCCTTATTATTATTGTTATTCTGTGGTAATGGCATGATTTTTGTCCTGTCTTTTGGTGTTGTGCTTGCAAAGGTAGTGATATTCTTCCAACTTTAAGCCCTCATCGTTTGTTATTTTATAAACACATTATGAACCGAGTGTAGAAAACTTTTCTGACATGACTGAACAAAAACACCCCAAGGAGAATCCCGCGGAATGTCCGGCACGCCGGCACGAGCCGGAAACGTCCGAAGAACCCACCCTCCTTGGAAGCTCCATCTTCTATGCCGCGAGCCAGGCTCTGCGCCGCCATGCAACGGGCGGTAACATTCTCATTCTCTTCACCGTGCTGGCGCTCATCGTGGCCAACATCCCGGCCATCAACCATTACTACTTCGACCTTTGGAACCACGAGGTGCGCCTGCAGATAGGCAGTTTCAACCTCTTCAGCCACCACGGCGAGCCCATGACGCTGCTGGCGTTCATCAACGATGCCCTCATGGCCATCTTCTTCTTCTCCATCGGCCTCGAAATCAAGCGCGAGGTGCTGGTGGGCGAGCTCCATTCGTTCAAGAACGCGCTGCTCCCCATCATGGGCGCCATCGGCGGCATGCTCTTCCCGGTCGTCATCTACCTGGCACTCAGCCACGGCACCGAATACGAAGGCGGCGCCGCAATCCCCATGGCCACGGACATCGCCTTCTCGCTCGGCGTCCTCGCCCTCCTGGGGCAGCGCGTGCCCATGTCGCTGAAGATTTTCCTCACCACGCTCGCCGTCGCCGACGACATCGGCGGCATCATCGTCATCGCCGCTTTCTATTCCACGGAGATAAACATCATGCTGCTTGTCTACGCCGCCGCTCTTCTGGCGCTGCTCATGCTGGGTTCGCGTCTGCGCATCAAGAGCCAGGGCTTCTATCTGACAATCGGCACAGTCATTTGGTTCCTCTTCCTCAACTCCGGCATCCACCCCACCATCGCCGGCGTACTCGTAGCCTTCTGCATCCCCGCCAAGCCTGTCTTCGCCCCCAAGAAATACGTGCAGCAGATTCGCACGGCCATCTCCCATTTCCGCGGCCAGGACGACGAACAGCTCAGCCGCCGCAGCATCCTCGACTGCGACCAGATGAACTGGCTCAAGGAGGTCGAGTCGGCCTCCGACAAGGTCATCTCCCCGCTCCAGGAGCTGGAGGACACGCTTCACCCGCTGGTCAACTACTTCATCCTGCCGCTCTTCGCCTTCGCCAACGCCGGCATCTTCCTGTTGGACATGGACCCCGCCTCGGTCGTCGAAGGCGTGTCGCTGGCCGTCATCTTGGCACTCATGCTGGGCAAATTCCTCGGCATCTTCCTCTTCTCGTGGGCTACGGTCAAGCTGAAATGGGCACCCCTGCCCGCCCACTGCAACTGGCACGAGATGGCCTCCGTGGCCATGCTCGGCGGCATCGGCTTCACCGTCTCACTCTTCATCGCCACCCTCAGCTTCGGCGCCTCGCCCGAGCAGGCCGCCCTCCTCGCCCACGCCAAACTCGGCATTGTCGTCGGCTCGGTCCTCTCCGGCATCATCGGCTTCGTATGGCTCCACTTCACCCTGCCCCGCGGCGTCGCCCCCGACCCCGTCCACGAAGAGTGCTGACCCCCCTCATCCACTCACCCACTCCTCCACTCTTCCACTCAAATTTTAACGAATTTTTTCCACGGAAATTCCCATATATGGAAATAATTCCGTAATTTTGCATCTGAAATGACGGCCGGGCTCCGTTGCCCGCCGCGCTTTCAGGTGCAATCTCTTATAAAACACTATATTATGACAATCGAAAACTTCAACTTCAAAGGCCACAAAGCTCTCGTTCGCGTTGACTTCAACGTGCCCCTCGACGAGAACGGCAACATCACCGACGACACCCGCATCCGCGGTGCCCTCCCCACCCTCAAGAAAATCCTCAACGACGGCGGCGCCCTCATCATCATGTCGCACATGGGCAAACCCAAAGGCAAGGTCAACCCCAAGCTGTCGCTGAAACAGATTGTCCCCGCCGTGTCCAAGGCCCTCGGCGTTCCCGTCGAGTTCGCTCCCGACGCTGCCGAAGCTTTTGATGCCGCCAAAGCCCTCATGCCCGGCCAGGTGCTCCTGATCGAGAACCTCCGCTTCCACCCCGAGGAAGAAGGCAAGCCCGTCGGCATCGACAAAGCCGACCCCGCTTACGACGCTGCCAAGAAAGAGATGAAAGAGCGTCAGAAAGTCTTCGCCAAGACCCTCGCATCCTATGCCGACGTCTACGTGAACGACGCCTTCGGCACCGCCCACCGCAAACATGCCTCCACAGCCGTCGTCGCCGACTACTTCGACAAAGACCACAAGATGCTCGGCTACCTCATGGAGAAAGAAGTTACCGCTGTCGACAACATCCTCTCCGACATCAAGCGCCCCTTCACCGCCATCATGGGCGGCTCTAAGGTGTCAACCAAAATCGGCATCATCGAGAACCTCATGGACAAGGTCGACAACCTCATCCTCTGCGGCGGCATGACCTACACCTTCGCCAAAGCCATGGGCGGCAACGTCGGCAACTCCATCTGCGAGCTCGACAAACTGGACCTCGCCCTCGACATCATGCGCAAGGCCAAAGAGAAAGGCGTGAACCTCGTGCTCGGCACCGACTGCGTGGCCGCCGACGCCTTCTCCAACGACGCCCACACCCAGGTTTGCTCCGTTATGGACATCCCCGAAGGCTGGGAAGGCCTCGATGCCGGTCCCGAGACCCGCAAACTCTTCGCCGAGACCATCAAGCCCTCCAAGACCATCCTCTGGAACGGCCCCGCAGGCGTCTTCGAGTTTGACAACTTCACCGCCGGCAGCCGCGCCATCGCCGATGCCATCGTCGAAGCAACCGCCAACGGCGCCTTCTCACTCGTAGGCGGCGGCGACTCCGTTGCCTGCATCAACAAGTTCGGCCTCGCTGACAAAGTCAGCTACGTCTCCACCGGCGGCGGCGCCCTCCTCGAAGCCATCGAGGGAAAAGTGCTCCCCGGCATCGCAGCCATCAAGGGCTAAGCACACCTGACTCTAACCACGCATAGATGCGGCAAACAGGCCGGCACACCCCGGTTTGTTTGCCGCATTCTTTTTTACACGCATCCCCGCTCATGGAAACCACTAACACCGCCGTCCTCCTGCAGGTCGTCATCTGCACGCACGGACTCGACGGACTCATGCGCACCGCCGCCATGACCCTGCCGCAACTACCGCGAATCTCCTGGCTCGTCGAGTGTCAGACCGACGCGGACGCGCCCCTGCCCGACGTGCCCGAAGCGCTGCGACGCACCGACATCAACGTGCGCTTCAACCACACCCGCGGACTGTCGGCAAACCGCAACCTCATGCTCCGCGACGCCACCGCTCCCTTCGTCCTCATCGCCGACGACGACCTCGCGTTCCACCCCGGCGGGCTGATGCAGTTGGTGGAAATAATGCAGGCGCACCCCGACATCACCCTCTTCTGCTTCCGCCACGACGGCCCCGGCCGGCGCCGCTATCCACGGGGCGAGACACCCCTGCTGGCCCACGCCCTGCGCCGCCACTATCCCTGCTCGTGCGAGATAGCCCTGCGCGTCGACGATGTGCGTGAGCGCGGACTGCGTTTCAACGAGCTCGCCGGCATAGGCGCCCCCGTACTGTGCGCCGGCGAAGAAGACCTCTTCGTCTACCACCTGCTCGACTCGGGCCTGCGCGGACGCTTCTTCCCCATCACCGTCGCCATCCACCCCGCACTCAGCACCTACGATGCCGTGCGCAGTCCGGCCGTGTGGATAACACGCGGCGCCGTGTTCCGCGCCATGCACCCCCGCTCATGGCTGCTGCGCGTCCTGCGTCATCCGCGCCACCTAAGGTTGCTGCTCAAAGGCGCCGCTTATGCCCGCCGCAACCGCTTGTGATGCGCTTGCGATGCGCCCGTTTCGGTCCGATGATGCCCCCTTTGGCCTGTCTCCATGCCGAAAAGGGCGGTTTTTGCGGCTTCTTTCTCGCTTTTGCACCCCCGACTCTTGCGCGGATGCCCGATTTTCATTACCTTTGCCGCGATGAAACCACTTATATTAATAACCAATGACGACTCCATCGAGGCTCCGGGTCTTCATAAACTGGTAGAAATCGCCTCAGAGTTCGCAGACATCATTGGCGTGGCACCCCTCCACCCGCAGTCGGGAATGTCATCTGCAATAAGCGTTGACCGCCCCCTGCGCATCAGCGAGGTCGCCGACTACAAAAATGCCCGAATGTTCACCGTCAACGGCACCCCCGTCGACTGCGTGAAACTCGCCTTGAACGCTATTGTCCCGCGTCGCCCTGCCCTCGTGCTCTCCGGCATCAACCACGGCAGCAACTCGGGCAATGCCATCACCTATTCCGGAACCATGGGCGCCGTCCTCGAAGCCTGCACCAACGGCATACCCGCCGTGGGCTTCTCGCTGTGCCACCACTCCATCAAGGCCGACTTCAACCTCTCCGCACCTTTCGTGCGCGAGATCATACAGCGAGTCATGGCCGAAGGACTGCCCGACTACTCCGCCCTCAACGTCAACATCCCGCCGCGCATCGTGCCCAAAGGCATGCGGGTGTGCCGCGCCGCCCGCGGCCATTGGAGCGAAGAGTTCGCCCGCTACACCGACCCCATGGGCACGCCCTTCTATTGGCTCACCGGCCGCTTCATCAACGAAGAACCCGACGCCACGGACACCGACGAATACTATCTTTCGCAGGGCTACATCTCCGTCGTGCCGTGCACGCCCGAGCAGACCGACATGGCGCTCCTCCACCGCCTCACCGCCACCTCCGGCCCCGCCACCGAAGCCGCCGAATAAGCTCCGCGCCGATTAAGAATTAAAGACAGAGGCTGCGTCACATCGCGATGTGACGCAGCCTCTGTCTGTTTGTATGTGGGTAGTGCGCGGCGATTACTTGGCCACGGTCATGTCGAAATTGTAGGTCTTGCCCTGGAAGGAGATCATCTTGCCCTTGAAGTTGGTGGGGGTGAGGGTGCCGGAGAAGGTGCTGGTCACCTCGCCGCGGTCGTTGTGTTCCTCAAGTTTGATGGAGCCGGTCTTGGGGTTGTAGTCCAGCACTTTGAGGTGGAGCTTAGCGGAGGGGCCGTACTTGTCGTAATAGTAAGAACCGTCTTTCATGCCCTTGTTGAGGGTGATGTGCACGGGGAGTTTGCCGCCGAGTTTGCCCGAGATTTTGAACGGGCCGTCCGCGGAGGCACCGGTGGCCGCAGCGTTGTCCTTGGTCGGGTCGCCGAACTCTTTGACATAGCTGTCATACTCGCTGCCGTCGGGTTTGTACGTGGCCATGTACTCGTCTTTCGACTTCTGTTTCATGTTGACCCGCACCAGAAGGCTACCGCCATGGCCCGAGAAAGAGAAGTTCATTCTGATGGCTGAGTTGGCCGGAATATCTCTGCCTTTTTCTGTGCGGTAGCGTGTTCGGTCTCCCATCGGCCCAATGTAAACGTCCTTCCAGGTGATAGTGTAGTCGCCAGCCTTGATGGGCTTGTCTGTTGTGTTGGTGAGCGTATAGTAGCCGCGGCCTTCGTCCATCATAAACATGCTCTCTTTCGTCACGACCCCCTTGCCCATCGCTATAGCGCCCTTCTGACGCTCTGAATATTTGTCATAGACAAAGTCGCCAAGGAGGTCGACGACGCTCATTCTCGCGGCTTTCTCGGCATCGGCGAGCTCAAGCTTCACGGCACCTGTGGCCCGTGCAAATGCCTCCTTGTCTGAGGGATAAGCAAAGAGGCCGCGTGTTTCGAGGACTGTGCCGCCCCCGTCGCCGCGCATCTTAATCTTTGCGGTGACGCCATTGCCATAGCTGACGTCGTAGATGCTGTCTTTGCCCGTGTCCACAATGCTGATGCTGTCGGGGTTGAAGGTGAACGCGATAGAATCGGCAGCCGCAATGTCGGGATAGATCATTTTGAGAGAATCGATTTTCCCGGTCTGAGCTTTACAGGCAAAATCGGCGGCAAAGTCGGCCGCCGCATTGTCCTTGTCGCTGCCCGAGCATGCGCACAGCAATGCGCCGGCAAAAGAGGCAGCCATGATGAGTTTTGTTTTTTTCATAAGAAGCAGGTGGTAATAGTTAGTAGTCCGTATTCCGTCAAAAGGTAAAAAGGACAACAATTCAATCGCAAATATAGGCAATATTCCATAAATATCCAAAAAAAAACACGTGGCAGCTACCCGGACGGTGAGTCGCGCACGGTTGGGCATGAACGGAGCGCAGGGTGCGCCTTCTGTCGTGACGGCACACCCGAGCAGACCAACATGGCCCTCCTTAAAGAGATAACAGATATTAGATAAGAGATAATAGATAACAGCGGGCGTGAATCAGGTTCACGCCCGCCGTCATCAACAGTTATCCTTGTCTATATCCTTTTATTATCTAATATCTGATACTATTCACTATCTTAGTAGTTCCACTGGCAGGCAACCATGCGGAGGTTGGGGCAAGCCATGGTGCGCATGTCAACGATCTGGTTGAAGCGGCAGTTGATGTAGCTGATGTTCTGGTCGAAGGAGACGTCGAGGGTCTGCAGTTCGTTGTTGTTGCAGAGGAGTCGCTCCAGGAAGGTCTGATTGCTGAGGTCGAGCGTGGTGAGGTCGTTGTAGGAGCAGTCGACGAAGACGATGCGGGGGCACTGTGAGACTGAGAGTTCGGTGAGGTCGTTGTAGGAGCAGACGAGGTCGAGGAGAACGGGGCAGTCGCGAAGGCCGAGGGTCTTCATGTTGTTATCGGAGCAGACGAAGGTTGAGAGAGCGGGAAGGCCGCTGACGATCATGTTGGAAATGTTGTTGTCGTCGATGTTGATGTTCTGCAGCGAGGTTGTGCCGGTGAAGGTGAGGCCGGTGAGTTTGTTATAGCCGGCATAAAGGTTCTTGAGGGCGGTGCAGTTGTCTACGACAAGGTTCTCGAGGTGGTTGCCCTGGCAGTTGAGGGTCTGCAGTGTAGGTGAGTTGCTGAGGTCAAGGGCGGCGAAGTAGTTGTTGGAGACGTTGAGGTTCTTGAGCACGGGCACGTCCTTGAGGGTGATCTCGGTCAGTCGGTTGTTGTTGACGGAGACGTCGGTGAGCTGGGGGCAGCCGGTGACGTCAACGTTTGAGAGCTGGTTGCGCGATACGTTCACTGTGGTGAGTGCGGGGTCGTTGGCGGTGGTGACGGAGGTGAGCTTGTTGCGTGAGACGTCGACAGAGCGCAGTGCGCTGAATCCGGAGAGGTTGAGGTCGCCGGCAAGCTTTTTGTCTTTCCACTTGATTTCTACGACGTGGCCGTTCTCAATGGTGACGCCTTCCCAGGTGGAGGGGTTGTTGATATTGGTGATTTTAAGAGCCTGTGCGTTGGTGGCGTCCTTTTCGGCGGGAGCGGCCAGGAAGGTTTTGAGCTGTTTGAGCTCGGCCTTGTTGATGTTCTGTGCGAAAGCCATTGTTGAACAGAAAGCAACGGCAATCAGTAATACGGCTTTTTTCATAATGCTGAATTGTGGGGTTTAAGTTGAATGTTATATTATAAATACTGAATCTATTTTGCTTGGCAAGGGGGCCGGTCCGCAGCTCGCGGGGTCTGTTTCCCTTGCGTTTGTATTGATAACAACGACATCAGCCCAAAGGTTTATTAAAAAAACCTGCGGCCACCGTCCCGGTGTGTTCGGGAATCGGCGACCGCAGGTCTTAGTATCTGTTATTCAGAGGTTTACGCGAGAGATGCGTTTTACCAGATGATTACGCGCTCTGACTCGGGGAGGAACATTTTGTCGCCCTCCTTGATGTTGAAGGCCTTGAAGAAGGGGTCGATGTTGCGCAGGGTCTGGTTCACGCGCCAGCGTCCGAGGCTGTGAGGGTCGGTCTTGGTGCGCGAGAGGATTTCGGCGTCGCGGATGTTGTTGGCCCAGACGTTGGCATAGCTCAGGTAGAAGCGCTGGTCGGGGGTGAAGCCGTCGATGGTTTCGCCCTCGGAGCCGTTGAGCGAGTTGTGATAGGCGGTGTGCGAGACGCGGAGGCCGCCCTGGTCGGCGATGTTCTCGCCCAGGGTGAAGCGGCCGTTGGCGTGGGTGTCGCCGAGGACGACAACGCTGTCGAACTGCGCTACGAGCTCGTCGGCGAGTTTGGTGAAGGCCTTGGCGTCTTCCTCGGTCCACCAGTTCTTGAAGTTGCCGTTCTTGTCGAACTGACGGCCCTGGTCGTCGAAGCCGTGGGTCATCTCGTGGCCGATGACAACGCCGATGGCGCCATAGTTGAGGGCGTCGTCAGCCTCGGGCATGAAGAAGGGTGCCTGGAGTATGCCGGCAGGGAAGCAGATTTCGTTGGTGAGGGGCGAATAGTAGGCGTTCACGGTCTGCGGCGACATGTACCAGCGGTCGCGGTCGACCTTCTTGCCGAAGTCGTTGTTGTTGAAATCCGTGTTGTACTGTATGGCGGCCTGGACGTTCTCCCAGTATGACTTGGCGGGGTCGACGGTGAGTTTGGAATAGTCGCGCCACTTGTCGGGATAGCCGACTTTGACGGTGAAGGCGTCGAGTTTTTCGTGGGTCTTGGCTTTGGTGGCCGGGCTCATCCAGGTCAGCGAGTCGATGTGCTGGCCCAGAGCAGTCTGCAGGTTCTTGACGAGTTTGACCATCTTCTCCTTGGAGGACGGCGGGAAGTATTTGGCGACGTAGAGTTCGCCGAGGGCCTCGCCAAGCATGCCGTTGGGGATGGCGAGCGCACGCTTCCATCGGGGCTGCTGCTGCTCGACGCCGCTGATGACTTTCGAAAGCTCGAAGGCGGCGTTTACGAAGTCATCGCTGAGGTAGTTGGCGGCACTGCTGAGATAGTCGGCAGCCATGTAGTCGCGCAGCTCCTGCTGGGTGGCGTTGGAGAGGATGGAGTCGACGGCGGCCATCGACTTGGGCTGGCCGACAATGACATTCTCGACGTTGTTGAGTCCCTGTGCGGCGAAGTATTCGGTGAGTTTCATATTGGGAAACTTCTTCTCGATCTCGGCGACGGCCATGGGGTTGTAGCTGGCGGCGGGATTGCGCAGCTCTTCGCGGCTCATGGCTGCTTCGGCCAGGCTGTGCTCGATCTTCATGGAGTTGGCGGCAAGACGCTCGGCGTCTTTCTGCGAGTATCCGGCCAGGCGTGCAATCTGAACGAGGAATTTCTTGTAGGCGTCACGGACGGAGCGGGCGCGCTCGGTGTCGTCGAGGTAATAGTCGCGGTCGCCGAGGCCGAGGCCGCCCTGGGCCCAGTACATGACGTTCATGTCGGAGTTCATCATATCGGCCTCCACGCCGGTGCCGAAGAAGACACCCAGGCCGGGGGTGGTGGCCATCAGTCGCAGCACGTCGCCGCGCTTGGCCTTGTTGATTTTGGCGAGGTCTTTCTTGATGGGCGCGGCGCCCTGTCGGTTGAGGCGCACGCTGTCCATGCCCATGGCAAAGAGGTCAGCGATTTTCTGCTCGTTGCTGCCCTTGGCGGCTTTCGAGGCGTCGAGACCCATGATGAGGTCGTGGACCTGCTTGCGGTTGTTCTCGCCAAGCTCGTCGAAGGTGCCGAAGCGCGAATACTCGGGTTTGAGCGGGTGGGACTTCATCCATCCTCCGCAGGCGTATTCATAGAAATCCTGGCCTGGGGCCACCGTGGGGTCCAGGTGGGAGCGGTCGATGCCGGCAGGGGTGGCGGCCACGGCTGCTGAGGCTGTCGCTATTGTCATAACGGCTGTAATTAGTGTTTTATTCATATTATATGGGGTTGTTGTTTGCTGATGCAAAGTTAGCCATTCTGCGCCACACCTCCAAATAAAACGCAACGACGCCCCCGGTCAGCGATGTGACCGGAGCCGCCGTGTTAGTTCGTGCGAGGGATGTCGCGGAGAGGTCAATTGGCCTCGGCCTCGGGGGCGATGAGCTTGTAGCCCTTGCCGTGGATGTTGATGATTTCGATGGACGGGTCGGCCTTCAGGTGCTTGCGCAGCTTGGTGATGTAGACGTCCATCGAGCGGGCGTTGAAGTAGTTGTCGTCAATCCAGATAGTCTTGAGGGCGAAGTTGCGCTCGAGAATCTCGTTGACGTGGGCGCACAGCAGGCTCAGCAGCTCCGACTCTTTGGTGGTGAGTTTGGTGACTTTGTCGTCAATCATGAGCACCTGTTTCTGAGTGTCGAAGGTGAATTTGCCAATCTTGTACATGGTGATTTCTTTGCCCTTCTTGCCTTTCACGCGGCGAAGGATGGCCTCGAGACGGAACACAAGCTCCTCCATGGAGAAGGGCTTGGTGATATAGTCGTCGGCGCCGATTTTGAAGCCCTCGAGGATGTCTTCCTTGATGGACTTTGCGGTCAGGAAGATGATGGGCACCTCGGAGTTGACCGTGCGGATTTCCTGCGCCAGCGTGAAACCGTCCTTCTTGGGCATCATCACGTCGAGCACACAGATGTCATATTTGCCTTTGAGGAAGGCCTTGTATCCGCTTTCGCCGTCCGCAAAGAGGTCGGCGTTGAATCCTTTCTGCTGAAGGTACTCGCGCAGAAGCATGCCCAGGCTCTCGTCATCCTCACACAGGAGTATACGTGTACGTTCTTCCATAATTCTTCAGTTTTTTGAGAGTGGTATAATAATTATAAATTTTGTTCCTTTGTCAATCTGGCTCTCCACGGAGATTGTTCCTCCGAGTTCGCCAACCATCTTGCGCACGTAGGCCAGGCCCAGGCCGAAGCCTTTCACGTCGTGGAGGTTGCCGGTGGAGACGCGGTAGAATTTGTCGAAAATCTTTTTCTGGTCGTCCTTGGAGATGCCGATGCCGTTGTCCTGGACGGTTATCTCGAGTTTCTCGGCGGGGAGGTCGCGCGAGGTGACTGTCAGCTCCAGGGGTACGTCTTCGCGGCGGTACTTCACGGCGTTGTCCAGCAGGTTGAAGATTACGTTGGTGAAGTGCATCTCGTCCACTTCGACAATGGCGTCCATGGCGTCGAGGCGCGCGTCGATGTGGCCGCCGTATTTCTCGACCTTGAGCTTGAAGGTGTTCACGATGTTGTAGATGACCACGTTGGCATCCACGTCGGTGAGCTTGAGCGTGGCTTTGCGGCCCTCGAACATCGACATCTGAAGCACCTTCTCAACCTGGAAGCGCAGGCGTTTGGTCTCGTCGTTGATGACGTTGGAGATTTGTCCCAGCATGGCCGGCGACTTGCGCACGCTCTGGTCCTGGAGCATCTGCGCCGCAAGCGAGATGGAGGAGATGGGCGTCTTGAACTCGTGCGTCATGTTGTTGATGAAGTCGTTCTTCATCTCCGACAACTTCTTTTGTCGGAAGGCGGTGACCACGGTGAATATGAACACCACGAGCAGGATTACGGTCAGAATAAATGCCGGCCACAGCAGCGGCAGCGAGGCGAAGACATAGTCTTTCTTGGTCGGGAAATAGACCTTAAGATAGTAGGTCTGATTGTCGCCGTCACGCGGGAAGAGCACCTGCACGAACATGTTGTCGCGGTCGTCGGGCGTTGCCTGGAATCCGGCTGTCTTGTAAACGGTCACGCCGGTGCGGTTCACGAGGGCGAACTCAAAGGGCACTTCCAGGCCCAGCGTGTCAAGCTGCTGGCGCAGGTAGCGGCGCACCACGGTAGAGTCGGCACGCTCGGTGATGGGGCGGCTCGACGACTTGCTCATGATGTCGAGTATCACATTGTCAATCAGATTCTTCTGCTGATTGAACGGTTCGTTGAAGTTGACGTGCAGCGGCTGATTCAGGTTCTTGCGTTTGCTGTGGCCGTGGCCGAAGAGCGCGGGGGCACCTTCGATGTTCGAGATGTCGGCGGGATCGCCCTTGATGGTGAGGTCGGCCTCCAGGCCGGTGGAAGTGGTGAACGAATAGCGCACACCGCCGAGCTGGGGCGTGGCGTCGCCAAGATACTGCTGGTAGATTGAGGACGACTCAATGTTGTTGACGTCCTCCTCGAGGAACCGCTGCGTCTCATCATGCGAAAGCTGCATGGACACGGCGATAAGACTCTGACGCACAGACTGTGCGAACTGGTCATAGCGCATACGCACCATGTCGCGCATATAGACAATCTGAATGCCCAGAAGCACAATGACCGTGATGGCCATAATAGCAGTCAGTAACCAGATAGTATGCTTTTTCATTATCGCGATGTTCCTTTTTTAAACTATGTTATGTTAACATTTCACAGCCGTAAAAGTTTGTGAAAAAAGTTGTCTTTCAGAATAAAAGCGGGCTTTTCCCTTGATTTTTAACACTTCGGTGCAAAATTAACATAAAATTCTCAGAACTCCAACAGCAATATTCCCTTTTTTCAGCCATTTTCTCCCTTTTTTGGACTTTTTAGGAAAAAACACGGCCAGCCATTCCCTCTCCTCCCATAGCTATCGGGGGTTTATTTTTAGTTTGCGGTGGCGTTCAACGGCCACCGCAACCACCGCACAATTGATTTTCAGCGCGTTAAGCAATAATATATTATGTGATGAATGTTATGTATGTTTTGTATGGTACATATTAGACATATTAGACATATTAGACCTTTTTCTTGGGGTGTGGTTCGTTGGTTTGCGGGCGATGCGGTGCGGCGTCATCAGCCGAATTTGCTGATTTTGCGCAGGGCGGGCTCGTTGATGATTTTGATGCGACGTCCGTCAACGGCAAGGATTTTCTCGTTCACGAAGGCCGAGAGGGTGCGGATGGCGTTGCTGGTGGTCATGTTCGAGAGGTTGGCGATGTCTTCGCGCGACATGTAGATCTTGATGGTGGCGTTGTCGTCCTCGTATCCATAGTTCTCGCGCAGGACGATGAGCGCTTCGGCCAGGCGGCCGCGTATGTGTTTTTGTGTGAGGTTGACGATGCGTGCGTCGGAGCCACCGAGGTTGTGAGAGAGTTCTTCGATGAAGAACCAGGCGAGTTTGATGTTGTGGCTGACGAGGTCTTTGACGAGGCTCATGGGTATGGAGCCGAGGGTGGAGGGTTCGAAGGCGCAGGCCGAAGACATGTGCTGTTCGTTGGCGAAGCCGGCGCGGTAGCCGAAATACTGGACGGGGCGGAAGAGTCGCAGAATCTGCTGGCGGCCGCCGATGCCGTCTTTGTACATCTTCACTTTGCCCTTGAGCAGGCACCACAGGTGCTCGGCTTCTTCGCCCTGGGTGTAGATGATCTGGTTCTTCTTGAAGTTGTGTATCTCAAAATTGTCCACAATGCGTCGTCGCTCTTCGTTGTCAAGAACGGTCCAGATAGCGGACAAATCCTCATTTATGACTTTTTCGATAGTGGTTTTAAGCATCGCCTTAGTGCTTTAGTGCAGAAATTTTGGAACCTCAATGGAGAATCACAGGGCTTGTTTTGGGACGGACTGGATACCCCTTATGTTGTACGACATGCAAATATAACACTTTTTTAGAACATACACACTCTTTTCCTCAGATTATTTGCATTTTTTGCCTCTTTTATCCGCTTTTTCCGCCTTTTTCGGGTGTATTTATACTGAGAGCCGTCCGCTTTGGGGCGAACGGCTCTCGGATATTCAGAGGCGTATGCGGGCGTCACTCAAGGTCGGTGTCGCGGGTGACGGAGACGGCGTTGCGGGGCTGATAGACGCGGACATAGTCGAACTCGGTGAGGTAGGTGAAGTCGGGGTCGGTGTCCTTGTCCATGAGGCTTTGGTTGATGATGATGTAGAAGGGCTTGTCGTAGGGCCAGGTTATCTCGGGCGTGTAGGCGCCTTCGGAGAAATTCTTTTTCTCGTAGCGGAAGACTTCTTTGTTGTCCACGAGCCAGCGTATGAGTCCTTTAGGATCCCATTCGACGGCATAGACGTGCCATTCTTCGGGGTCTGACTCGATGTTGAAGGCATGGGCGGGAGCCTCGCGGCTGACAGCGCCTTTGGTCTTCCAAATCCATCCGTCGTGGATGGTCTGGTGGGCCCGGGCTTTGTCGTCGAACTGCTCCCAGATGTCGATCTCGCCGCTCTCCATGCTTCCGAGGCTCATGTCGAAGGGACGAAGCCAGAAGGCGGGCGAGTTGCCGCGGTGCATTCGTGTGCGGGCACGTGCCTCGATGCGGCCGCCGGTGAAGCCGACATGGCTCTTGAGGCATCCGCTGATGAAGGGCTCTTTCTCGGTGTTCTTGAACTGCTCGGGCGTGGCTATGGCGTAGGCTTTGTAGACGCCGTTCTCGACTTTGTTGACGACGGGAAATTCGGCATCGCGGGCCGAGTAGCGGTCCCAGCGCGAGCCCCAGCGCGGTGCGGCATACCAGTTGGTCATGCTGACCGAGTCGCCGTCAAACTCGTCGGCCCACACGAGGGTCCAGTCGGCCTTGGAGGTCTCACGGAAGTCGGCGCTGATGCGGACGTCGTCGCCGGTCATACTTGCCGGTATAGTGTTCACGCTCTTGAGTTTCATGGACTTCTGACGCCACTGTCGCTCGCCGTCGACATACTGCGGGCCGTCGAGGTTGCGCCCGTAGCGCACGGTGAGTTTCGAGGCCTTGTAGCCGGGAAAGACGGGCACGGCGCTGACTTTCAAGTCTTTGCCCTGCCTTATGGTGCCGGGCAGGGGATTGCCCTCGGCGTCCCGGATGTATCCGTTGCGGATGTCGGTGGTGAGCTCGCCGCGTCCCCAGCAGCTGAGGCTGAAGCCGATGACGGCGCATGCCGCCAGCGCGGTGATTCCGGTGGCTATGACTGCTTTCTTCATTGTCATGTTCGTGTGATAGTGGTTCTGCATTTTCCCCTATTAGAAACAGCCGGCCGTTCCCGGATGAGTGGGGGACGGCCGGCGTTAGGGGTTGGAGGGAAATGTTCGGTGTTTAGTCGGTCTGAACTACGAGGTAGTTGGAGGCCATCCAGAAGCGCTCGGGATTGGTGATGACGATGGTCTTGATTTTGTTGGCGCCTTCGTCAATGCGGTATGAGTCCTTGGGCTGTTTGGTCAGCACTTTGCACTTCTTGGAGTAGGTGTTGATGGTGGTGAGCTTGGTCTTGTCGACGGCGGTGAAGTAGCTCTTGTCGAACTGGCCCTGGAGAACGTCTTTGCGGCCCTGGAGAATGTTGTGCTCTTTGAGCTCTTTCTTGGAACCGAGCACGTAGAAGCCGGTGTTGAGCTGTGTGGTGAGCGAAGCGGCATGGGCCTCGGCGGTGTTGCGCTCGCTGGTGACGTTGGCAACGGTGGTGTTCAGTGAGTCAACCTTCGAGTCGAGCTTGGTGATGCGGGTGTTGGCGTCGCTGAGCTGGGTCTTGGTGTTGGTCAGCTCGTTGTTGAGGCGAGTGATTTCGGCGGCCTGCTCCTCGATCTGCTTGTTGAGAGTGGCGATGGTTTTCTTGAGCTCCTCGGAGTAGAGGTTCGAGGCGGCGAGCTTCTTCTCGAGCTCGGCGAGGCGTGCCTTGCGGTCGTTCAGGGCTGTCTGAATGGCAGCGATGTCGTTGCGGATGATGGTGCGTCGGTCGGGGCTCTCGCTGGTGTTGACGGTGACAACACTCTCGAGCGATTTCACTTCAACGAGGCCCTGCTGGATTTCGTTGACGAGCGAGAGGAGTTCGTCGCGGTCGGCGACAGCCTCGGCCAGCTCTTCGCGGGTGGCCTGGTTCAGCTGCTCTTGCTCCTGAATCTTCTGAGCCTGTTCCTGAGCCTGCTTTTCTTTCTCTTCATTCTTGCATGATGTCGTTGCAATGACAGCGGCCATGGCAACGATGGTGATAATTTTCTTTAGCATACGGTGCTGTTTTAAAAGTGTATTCTGTTGTTATGGTTTTTACGGCCTTGTCTGCGGCCGCGTTAATGTTTTGTGCGTTTGCGGAGTCCGGGGCGCCTGCCGTCGTCAGTCTTCCGCGTCGTTGCGGAACTTGTTGCGGTGGGTGTGCGCGCCTTTCTCCTCGGGTTTCGAAGCCACGATTATAACAATCTCACCCTTTGGCGGGTTCACGGTGAACGTCTCTATTATTTCGGCAAGGGTGCCTCGCACGGTTGTTTCGAAGTGTTTGGAGATTTCGCGCGAGACAGAGGCCTCGCGGTCGTCGCCGCACACCTGTGCCAGCTGCTGAAGCGTTTTCACCAGCCTCAGCGGCGACTCGTAGATGATGGATGTGACCGGGGAGTCGGCTATCTCCTGAAGGCGTGTGGCGCGGCCTTTCTTGGGCGGGAGGAATCCCTGGAAAAAGAAACGGTCGCAGGGCAGGCCGCTGTCCACGAGCGCCGGCACAAAGGCTGTGGCGCCGGGCAGCGTCACCACTGTCACACCGCGACGACGGCACTCGCGCGAGAGCATGAACCCGGGGTCGGAGATGCCGGGCGTGCCGGCATCGGAGACGAGGGCGATGTCCTCGCCGCCGAGGATGCGCTCGACAAGCGGCACAACGGTCTCGTGCTCGTTGAATTTGTGGTGGCTGACCATGGGCGTGGTGATGGCGAAGTTGCGCATCAGCACGGAGCTGGTGCGCGTGTCCTCGGCCAACACCAGCGAGACGCTGCGCAGCACGTCGAGTGCGCGCGGCGTCATGTCGGCCATGTTGCCGACGGGCGTAGGTACGATGTAGAGCGTGCCGGCCATATCAGTGTAATCTTTTATAAACCCCTGTCTGTTAGCTCAATGAACCGTCAGAGCGAGTTGAAGTGGTTGCGCACGATGGCCAGGAAGTCGGTGACATCGGGATTGTTGATGTCCCAGTTGAGTTTTTCCTGGAGGTATTCCACGGCGTCGTCATACGACGGCTCCTTCTGTATGGCGTCGAGGGTGCGACCGAACAGGGCATCGTCGCCGTTGAAAAGTTCGCGGCGGAAGCGGAATTTGTCGTTGAGGGTGAAGGCTTTGCGCAGTGTGCGTGCCTCGCGGCGCGAGAGCATCTCATCGAGGCGGAGCTCGCCGGGGCGTGCAGAGAGCACGTCGTTGATGGTCACGGAAATCTTCTGCTTCTCGGGCTCGGGTTCGGCCGGTGCGGCGGCTTCTTCGACCTTAGCTTCTTTTGCAGGCTCGGGTTCGGCAGCTTTAGCGGCAGGCTTGGGGGCCTCGTCATGATGCTCCTCGACCTTGAAGGCGGGCGTTTCTTCGGCCTTGGCGGGCTCTTCGGCGTCGGGCGACACTTTCACGGGCTCGTCGTTGCCATGGTCCGAGAACTCAACCTTGAATGAGAAGGCATCGTCCTCAGCAGCAGGCTTTTCCTCGGCCTTGGCCTCGGGCTTCGCTTCTGCGGCAGGACGCTCGTCGAGGCCGGGGATGGAGGCCTGGAAGAGCGAGAACTCCGGGTGCGACTCGTTGTCTATGTCCTCGAGAGCGCGCTGTTCCTGCGCGGCGGTGACATCTTTCTTCTTCTCCTCACGGCTGATGGCGGCATCGGCGGCATCGGTCTCCGTTTCCACCTCGCCGGAGACGCCTTCGTCTTCCTTGGCGACTTCCACCTCGGGACCGTCATCAAGCAGCGAGAAGGCGTTGACGCAAATCTCGTCGGTCTGTTTCATCAGCTCATCGGCATCCTTGGCAGCTTCGGAAGAGGCGCAGGGTGCGGCGTGCTCCTCGGCGGCGGGCGTCACCTCGGCTTCGGCGACATGGCCGTCGGAAGCGGCGGTCAGCTCCTGCTCGATGAGTGAGCGGAACTCGTTGTATTTGTCGGCGAGGGCGGCGTGCACGGTGCCGTTGTTGTCGCCGCGATGGTCAATAACATAGAGCAGACCCTCCATTTCGGCGGTGAGGCGAGTCAGTCGTTCAATATCGTGTCTCATATTAATAATGTATCAATACTTTATTTTTTTCAGTTAGAATTGCACTTTCTTCAGAAGCATATTGGCGATGGCGGTGCGCAGAGCGTCGCGCGAGCAGTAGAAGCTGTTGGCCATCACCACCACTACGTGGGTCGGCGTGCCGTCCGTTCCGAAAGCATAGCCGGCATAGCACTGCACGCCGTTCATCGAGCCGGTTTTGAGGCCGAGGCGGCCTTCGAGACGCGTGCCTTTGAGGAAGCTTTTGACGGTTCCCTGACGGCCTGTGCGGGGGAAGAGCGAGGTGTAGGTGCGGCTGTCGGCACCGGCAGCCATCTTGCGCAGCATGCCGCCCATGAATGCCGGCGACACGCGGTTTGCACGCGACAGGCCCGAGCCGTCGAGGATGGTCACATAGGATGTGGCCAGGCCTTTGCCGCTCCAGAATTTCTTCTCCTTGGCAATGGCGGCCGAGCGTTTCTGTCCGGGCGCAAGGGCTAAGAGTGTGGCCTCGGCAAACATATTGTCGCTGCGGAACATGAGGCTGCGGAGTATGTCCGAGAGGGGGGCGGAATAGTGGGTGTAGAGGAGCACCGACTGTTTGCCGGAGACTTTTAGCTCCTTCTCGGGTACAGGCGTGAATTTGATGCCATAAGCCGAGAGTTTGTCCTTCATCTCGGCGCCGAACACGCGGTCGGGGTGAGGCACGGTGGAGGTGAAGCCGGCGTTCTGCGACGGCAGGAAAGCGTAGAGCGTGTCGTCCCAGATGCCGCGCACGAGGTCGGTGCCTCCCGACGAGGTGCGTTTGACAATCTTCAGGCCCGGCACGCGCGGGGTGGTGGTGCCGTTGCCGTTATACTGGAATGTGTTGTCGCGCCAGTTAAAGCGGTAGATGCCGGCGCCGTAGCTCCAGGCCACGTCGTCGATCTGCCATTGCTGCACGGGGCCGTCCTGCGCCATAGTGCCGCTGACGGTCACCTGGCCGTGGAAGGCCGTTATGCCGCGGCGCTTCATGGCGGCGGCGATGGAGTCGGTGAAACCGTTGTATTTCTTGAAGTGGCGGCTCTCGAGCGTGGGGTCGCCGTCGGCTTCCACGTTCACGATTCCGGTGAATACGCCGTTGGAGTCAGTGGTGCCGCGCAAGCTCACCTTGGTGGCGTAGCGGTGGTTCTTGCCCAGGAGGCTCAGCGCCGTGGCCGATGTCAGGCTCTTCATGATGCTGGCCGGGCACAGATTGCGCTGCGCCTCGGACGCGAACACGAGGGTGTCGGCCTTTATATTATATATGTAAATGCCTATGGATGAGTGCTCTTCGCCGTCAATGCCCAGCACTCCGGCATTTGCCGCTACGGGCGCTGTCAGCAGGCTCAGGGCAACGGCACACAGGCTTGTCTTGAGTATCTTCATTGGTCTTCGATTAATTTTACCACGAAAGTAGTAAATTCTTTTCGAGTATGCAAAATATTTCCTAATTTTGCGTTATAAAAAATCATAACGGACACTGAACACAGCCAACCGACAATGAAAACGCAACAGGAACTCACCGATTATATCAACGAAGCCATCGCTTCAATCCCCTACCCTCAGCAGCCCGCCGGCCTCTACGAGCCTATCGCCTACACGCTCTCCAGCGGCGGCAAACGTCTGCGCCCCACCCTCCTGCTCTCCGTCATGGAGGCCCTGGGCGGCAAGGCTTCCGACGCCGTAAACCAGGCCATGGGCATCGAGATGTACCACAACTTCACGCTCGTCCACGACGACGTGATGGACAATGCCGATCTTCGCCGCGGCCGTCCCACCGTGGTGCACAAATGGGGTCGCGACACGGCCATCCTCTCCGGCGACGCCATGCTCACCATGGCCACTCAGTTGATGGCGCGCTGTCCGGCCGACAAGCTGCCCGACGTCATGGACGTCTTCAACCGCACAGCCATGGAAGTCTACGAGGGCCAGCAGTATGACATGGAGTTCGAGCAGCGCGTCGACGTGTCTGTCGAGGAGTACATGAACATGATTCGCCTGAAGACCTCCGTGCTCCTGGCCGGCGCCTGCGAAATCGGCGCTGTCATGGCCGGCGCTCCCGCCGAGGTGCGACGCGCCTTCTACGACTACGGCGTCAGCCTCGGTCTGGCCTTCCAGCTCCGCGACGATTATCTCGACACCTACGGCGACCCGCTCATCTTCGGCAAGGAAATAGGCGGCGACATCGTCAATGGCAAGAAGACGTGGCTGCTCATCACCGCTCGCTCCGAAGACTCGGACGGCGCCCTCTCCCGCATCATGGCCGCCAACCCCGCGCCGCAGGAGAAGATTGAGGCGGTGCGCGAAATCTACGACGCGCTGAATCTGCCGCGTCGCATCACCCGTCTCATCGAGCAATACACTGACAATGCCGTCCGCGTTCTTGACACGGTCAGCCTCCAGCCCGGCTGGAAAGACTATTTCACCTCCCTGGCGCTCAGCCTCAACGACCGCGCCCTGTGATGCCCGAGCAGATGCAGTTCACCGACACTCATACACATATATATACTGAGGAGTTCGACGCCGACCGCCCGCAGGTCGTCGAGCGCGCCATTGATGCCGGCGTCACTCACATGATGCTGCCCAACATCGATGTCGCCTCCGTGGCGCCCATGAAAGCCCTGGCCGCCACACGTCCCGGGGTCTTCTCAATGGCCATGGGTCTGCATCCCTCGGAGGTCTACGCCAACTGGCGCGAGGAGCTTGACAAAATCAAGGCGGAATTCTTCTCGGCACCCGACCTGTACCATGCCGTAGGCGAGGTGGGCATCGACCTCTACTGGGACAAGACTTTCGAGCGCGAGCAGATGCTTGTCTTCGAGGAGCAGATCGGCTGGGCCGAAGAATCCGGCAAGCCGCTCATCATCCACTGCCGCAGCGCCCTGCCTCAGACTCTCGAGGTCTTGGAGGCGCATCCCGGCGTGCCGACCGTCTTCCACTGTTTCGGAGGAACCGCCGATGACGCCGAACGCATCCTCAGCCAAAAAGACAGCTACTACTTCGGCGTCGGCGGCGTTGTGACGTTCAAGAAGAGCAGGGTCCCGGAAGCCCTCCCGGTTATCGGCCTCTCGCGCATCCTCACAGAGACGGACTCGCCCTATCTGGCGCCGGTACCACACCGCGGCCGGCGTAACGAGTCGTCGTACATTCCCCTCATCGCCGCCAAAATAGCGGACACACTCGGCCAGCCGCTCGCCGCCGTGGCCGAAGCCACAGTGGCGAACGCCGCCAAGCTTTTCTCTCTTAAGTAATTACGTATTCAGATTACCTCCATATCGGAGAGCAGGCGCTGACGCACGACCTCGTACATGAGAACGCCGGCGGCCACCGAGACATTGAGCGAGGAGATGCGTCCGAACATGGGTATGGAGACACGCACATCACACTGTCGCATTGCCTCGGGCGAGATGCCCACGTCCTCGGCGCCCATCACGAGTGCGACGGGGCCGGTGAAGTCGGCCTTGGTGTAGTTGACGTCGGCCTTCTCCGAGACGGCCACGCAGGTGAAGCCGTTGTCGCGCAGGAAGCGCAGGGCCGAGCTTATCTTCTTCTCTTTGCACACGGGCAGGTAGTTAAGCGCTCCGGCCGAGGTTTTCACGGCATCGCCGCCAACGCCCACGCTGCCGCGCTCGGGGATGACGATGGCGTCGGCTCCGCAGCACTCTGCCGTGCGGGCTATCGCGCCGAAGTTGCGCACATCCGTGATACCGTCCAGAACGATGATGAACGGCAGGCGTCCCTCCTCATAGAGTTGCGGCACCAGATAGTCGAGGCGCGCATACGTGACCGCGCTCATCATGGCAATCACGCCCTGGTGGTTCTTGCGGGTGATGCGGTTGAGGCGCTCCAGGGGCACGCGCTGGGCAAAGATGTGATGCTCGCGGCACAGGCGGAAGAGCTCCGGTGCCAGTTCGCCCGACAGGTCTTTCTTCACAAAAATCTTGTCAATCTCTTTGCCGGCCTCAATGGCCTCGATCACGGGGCGTATGCCGAAGATATAGTCTGATGCTTCCATACGGATGTGGGGTGTATTGTGTTAGTTATTAGTTACTTATTCAATAGAGCACGGGCTGCGGCCAGGGCTTCTTCGGAGGCTGTGCCGGAGAGCATCTGCGCCAGTTCTCTCACGCGTGCTGCCCGGTCGAGGCGCTGTATCTGCGTGAGCGTGCTGAGGTCGTCGTCGTGCTTGAAAACGCGGAAATGGCTGTCTCCGCAGGCGGCGACTGCCGGCAGGTGGGTGATGGTGATGACCTGGCAGCTGCGCGATATTTCTTTCATCATGACACCCATGCGCGCAGCTATGTCGCCGCTGACGCCGGTGTCTATCTCGTCAAAAATCATGGTGGGCAGGTGCATACGGTCGGCGACAATACTCTTGACAGCGAGGATGACGCGCGAAATCTCGCCGCCGCTGGCGGTCTTTCCCACCGGCATCAGCGGCTGATTCTTGTTGAAGGCGAACATAAACTCCACGGCATCGGCGCCGGTCGGACCCAACTTGGTGGGCGTCAGCACTATCTCGCACCGCAGATTGTCCATGCCCATGGGCATCGCGCGCTCCTTGAGCAGAGCGGCGAAGGATGCGGACACCTCGGTGCGTCGCGCCGTCAGCTCTCGGGCCTTCAGCACGGCAGCTTTCTTGGCATGTTTGGCGGCATTCTCCAGCTCGGCGAGAGTGAACTCCGAATTGCTCGCGGCGTCCAGCTGCTTTGTGAGTCTCTCGCGCAGCGCAATCAGCTGTGCGTCAGAGTCAACGTGATGCTTGGCTTCGAGCGAATAGATGCGTCCGAGGCGGTCGTCGATGCTCTCCAGTTCGCGCGGATCGGCCTGCAGCTGGCTGTCGTATTCGCGGATGGTGTCCATGATGTCGGCGAGCTCAATCTTGGCCGACTGAAGGCGGTCGTTGAGCTGCCGCGCATCCTCATAATAGTCGGCGACGGAGGCCAGGCGCTCCATGCAGCGGCTGATGCACGCCGTGACATCTTCCGGCTCGGTTATGGCCGAAAGTGCGCCGCTGACACCGGCTTTAATCTCAGTGACATTGGCCAGCACGTCGCGGTCCTTCTCTAACTGGGCCTGCTCACCGGGCTGCAGGTTGAGGCTCTCCAGTTCTTCGAGTTGGAAAGTGAGGAATTCGGTCTCGGCACTCACCCGCGCGATGGCGTCGCGGGTAGTGACGTATTCTTTAAGTGACTGTCGATAAGCAGTATATAGTTTATGATACTCCGCGAGCAACGCGCTGTTGTCGGCCAGGGCATCCAGCAGGCGCAGCTGATAGCCGTTGTCGGTCAGCATCTGATTCTGGTTCTGCGAGTGTATGTCGAGCAACTGCCCGGCAACCTCACGCAGCAGCGTCAGATTCACCGGCGTATCATTGATGAACGCGCGCGAGCCACCGCGTGTGGTCAGCTCGCGGCGGATGATGACGGTGTCCTCCATCGTGTCCACGTCGTTGGCCTCAAGCAACGGATTGATGTCCGTGAGGCCGGTGATGTCGAAGACGGCCTCCACCACGGTCTTGGCAGATGAGTCGCGGACGGCTTTTGTGTCGGCACGGTCGCCCATCAGCAGGCCCAAGGCGCTGAGTATGATGGACTTGCCCGCACCGGTTTCGCCGGTGATGATGCTCAGCCCGGCGTCAAAGTCGATGTCGATGGTCTGAATCAGGGCGTAGTTGGCGATATGTAACGAACGTATCATTTCTTTTCTTTGCCTTTCTTGATTTCTTCAAGACGCTGCATATCAGTGGGATAGATGGGCTCAAGGAGCTCATAGACGGTCTCGCGTTCAGACTGCGGCGCCTTTGAATAGACATTCACGAGCTCGTCCATCTTCGCGTCATGGAAAAGGTTGAGGCCCACGGACATAGGCGCCTTGTCGTAGACGGCCTTTAGGTCTTTGAGGGCGGCGGTGATGGCGGCACGGCCTTTGTCGGGCGACAGCGCCATCTGGTCCAGTCCGGTGCGGTGGTATTTGTAGTTGAGGTCACGGAGCACCTGCGTGTTGGCGTCGGTGTACGCAGCCAGCACGGCCGAGCGGTTCTTGGTGTCCTCAAAGGCTTTCCAGCCACTCTCGCCCGACGACTGTGCCCACTGCACAATCTGTTTGAGCATGTCGAAGAAGGGCTCGCCGCCGCGCGGGGCGAAGGAGTCGAAGTCCACGGCCAAAATGAGATAGGCATAGAAATTGAGGATGGCTGTCAGCTGGCTCTCCATCTGGTTTGTGGAGAAGGTAAGCGGCTCATTCTCGCGGTAGGTGAACTCGACCTTCGTGTCCTTGAAGTTGAGGGTCGTCGTGGTGTAGGCCGAATTGTAGACGGGTCGCGTAGCCTGAATCTGCAGGTCGCCGCTGATGACGTCGTCATTGACTTCGTTGACGGTGAGGAAGAGGTTGCAGTCGATTTTCTCGTTGGCGGCTATCTGAGCCTGGCTGAACGTGTTGGTGTTCATGTACTCGTTGATGGCCTGCTCGAGGGTGTTGAAGATGCTCTTGTTGGTGCCCTGCACCTTGTCGGAGTTGATCTGCACCTTGCAGTTCAGTTCCTGGGCATGTGCGCCGAGAGCGCCTGACACGGTGAGTGCCAGGGCAAGCAGTCTGAGCGTATTTATTATTGTCTTTATCATTTGAGGAAAGTCAGTGTCGTTGTTGTAAGCGCCTCACTTGCTGATGGCGTCCAGGATGTCCGCGGCCACCTCTTCCTTGCTTTTCAGCGGGAAGAACTGTTCGCTGCCGTCGGCAAAGATCATGGAAATCTTGTTGGTGTCGGTACCGAAGCCGGCGCCTTTGTCGCGCAGCGAGTTGAGGACGATGGCATCCAGGCCTTTGCGTCTGAGTTTGGCCACGGCGTGCTCGTGCTCGTGATCCGTCTCCAGCGCGAAGCCAACCACTTTCTGGTCAGGACGTTTGCCGGCGCAAAGCGTGGCGGCGATGTCCGGATTCTTAACGAGCTCGATGCGTTCGATGCCGTTCTCCTCGCGTTTTATCTTGCGGTCGGCCACCTGCGCCGGCGCATAGTCGGCGACAGCTGCGGCCATAATGGCGATGTCGGCCTCGGGGAAGCTGTGAGTGCAGGCGTCAAGCATCTCGCGGGCAGTGGTCACGTTCAGCATCTTAATGTGCGGATGTTCGGGCGCAGGCACGCTGAGAGGTCCGGCTATCAACGTCACCTCGGCGCCGCGGCGTGCTGCCTCGCGAGCCAGGGCCACGCCCATCTTTCCGGACGACGAATTGCCGATAAACCGCACGGGGTCAATGGGCTCGTGGGTGGGGCCGGCTGTAATCATCACACGCTTGCCCGTGAGCGATGCGGTCTCAGCTGAAAGGCGCTCGAGCGTCTCGTCGACCTGTCGCAGAATCTCCTCCGGCTCCTGCATACGGCCTTTGCCGGTGAGGTGGCTGGCGAGTTCGCCGGTGGCGGCATCGATGATATGGTTGCCGTAGCTGCGCAAGAGGCTGATGTTGCGCTGTGTCGACGGATGCGCCATCATGTCGAGGTCCATGGCCGGGCACACGAAGACGGGTGCCTTGGCACTGAGGTATGTGGTCACCAGCATGTTGTCGGCGACACCGTTGGCCATCTTGGCAATGGTGCTGGCGGTGGCGGGAGCTATGACCATGGCATCGGCCCACAGTCCCAGGTCGACGTGCGAATGCCACTCGCCGCTGTTGGCGGTGAAGAACTCGCTGATGACGGGTTTGCCGGACAGCGCCGAGAGCGTTACGGGCGTGATGAACTCCTTGCCATTAGGGGTAATCACAACCTGCACCTCCGCACCGGCCTTGATGAACAGCCGCAGCAGATAAACGCTCTTATATGCGGCTATTCCGCCGCTGATGCCGAGTATTATGTGTTTGCCTTTCAGCATATTATCTTTGAATGTTCGTTGCCTAAATGATTCTCTGTATAAAAACGGAAAAACGCGCTCTATTATTGCAGTCATTCCAAGTCCCTGCGTGGCAAGGGCTTGGAATGATGATGTTTCGTAAGGTGTGAACGGCTCATTGTCAAGGCGTTCGGGTGGAAATCGGGCGCAAGGCGTCGCTCACTTTCGGCCGCCTTTCTCGGGGTTGCGGCCGGTGCGCATATAGATGCGAGTGAAGCAGTCCTTGGTGTTCTTGGTGAAGTCGCCCTGCATGATCCAGCCGTAATAGCCGGGGTCGCGGCGCAGGACGTCCTCGGCGAGTTTGCCCTTGTATTTGCCGAAGTTGATGACCTCGCGCTTCTGCTCGTCATAGACGAGACGTCCCATGAAGTCGACGTTGCGGTTCTGCGAGGCGAAATCGGCCAGGGCGTCTATGTCCGCGGGCAGGTCGGGATAACGCTCCATCTGCGCCATCAGCACCTCATACGTTGCCATGGTGTCGGCCTCGGCGCCGTGCGCGCCCTCTAATTCTTTGTCGCAGTAGAAGCGGTAGGCGGCGGTGAGATTGCGCGGCTCTTTTTTGTGGAAGATGGTCTGAACGTCGATGAAGCGACAGCGGCCGAAGTCAAAGTCGACGTTGGCGCGCTGAAACTCCTGGTCGAGCATCGGGATGTCGAAGCGGTTGCTGTTGAAGCCGGCGATGTCGCAGCCCGTCATATACTGCGCCAGGCTCTTGGCCAGGCAGCGGAACGGCGGGCAGTCTTTGACGTCCTCGTCCGTGATGTGATGGATGGCCGTGGCCTCGGCGGGGATGGGCATCTCGGGGTTCACGCGGTGCGTCTTCACCTCCGGGCTGTCCTGGCCGGGGAAGACTTTCACGGTGGAAATCTCCACTATGCGGTCCGCTGTTATGTTTACGCCCGTGGTCTCCAGGTCGAAGAAGACGATGGGGCGGCGCAGATTGAGTCTCATTTCTGTCGGGTTTAAGTCGATGGGGTCTCTTAGAAGCTGCCCACGGTCATGGGCATAAGCAGCATGATGAGCTCGGTGTTCTCGGCGTTCTCCGAGGGACGGAAGATGCCGGGACGGCCGGGGTCGGCGAGGTCGACGACAACATCGTCGGAGGTGATGATGTTCAGCACCTCGATCAGATAGTTCGAGCCGAAGCCGATGATGAGGCTCTCGCCGGTGAAGGAGCAGGGCACTTTGTCGCGTGCGAACATCTGCAGGTTGTTGTCCTCGCTCTTAATCTCCACGCTGTCAGGGGTGATACGGAATTTCTCGAGGCCGTATTCCTGACTCACGAAGAGGCCCACGCGGCGCACGGCGTTGAGCAGTGTCACGCGGTCGGCGGTCAGCGTGAGTGTGTTGCTGCGGGGGATTACGCGGTTATAGTCGGGGAAGTTGCCCTGGATGAAGCGGCAGTTGAAGGTGAACGAACTCGAGCTGATGCTGGCGCTCTTGCGCGAGAGCGAGAAGGTCACTTCCTCTTCGCCGTCAAAGACTGAGCTGAGAATCTGAGCGGGCTTGGTGGGGATGATGCAGGAGGCGGTGATGCCGGGGGCAACGCCGCTGTCCGTGAACTTCACCAGCTTGCGCGTGTCCGTGGCCACGAAGATAATCTGGTCGGGCTTGATGTCGAAGAACACGCCCATCATCTGAGGACGGTAGTCGTCGGTCGAAACGGCGAAGATGGTATTCTTGATGCCGCGGGCGATTGTCGAGGCGGGGCAGGTGAATGTCTGAGGCTCGGAGTCGTCCTCGTCGTTCTGATATTGGGGATAGTCGGCACCGTCGATGGCCATGAAGTCATACTCGCCGGAGGAATAAGTGAGGTGCACGTTTCCGTGTGTATCCACGCTGATTTCGATGCCCTGGTCGGGAATTTCCTTGAGGATGTCAACAAAGCGCTTTGCCTCGATGCAGAAAGCGCCGCCGCCTTCAACGTCGGTGACGGCCAGCGTTGCCGTGAGAGAGTTCTCCACGTCGGAGCCGGTAATGGTGAGGGTTTCGCCGTCGAGACGGAGCAGGAAATTGTTGAGGATTGAGAGAGCGTTTTTAGCGTTAATCACTTTGTTTACGGCCGAAGCGTAGTTGTAAAGTGTCTTGCTGGATACGTTGAATTTCATATTTTCAGGGTTACTTGTTTATTATATTCGGAATTTAGGCGTTCGTCGCACCGCCGTAGCCGGAGGCTGGGAGAATATCCGTCGCAGGGCTTCTCACGCGCGTGTGAGTATGAACATACAAATTTACAACAAAATCCGCTATTATGCAAATTTTATTGCGTTATGGGCCTCCCCACCCTTTGCATTTTAAGATGAGCGCACTATCCCCTGTCCCGGTGCTTCGCGTCTCCGGCAGTTCGCGTCAGAGAATAACCGGAAGAAGCGCTTTGGGGAACGGGCCGTCGAAGGTGCAGACGATGTTGGAGGAATAGTCGTAGGCGCCGGTGTAAACGTGCTTGCCGTCAAAGGTATACAGTATGTTTGAGGAGTAGGTGTACGCGCCGGAGTAGATATGGTTGGAGGCGATGGTGCACATGATTTCCGACGAGTAGCTGTATGGTCCGGAGTAGATGTGTTTGCCGTCCCAGGTGTAGAGTATGTTCGAGGAATATGTGTAGGGCCCGGAGTAGATATGCTTGCCGTCGAAGGTGTACAGGATGTTTGAGGAGTAAGCGTAGGCGCCGGAGTAGAGGCGCTCGCCGTCCCAGGTGTACATGATTTCCGATGAATAGGCGTACGGGCCGCTGTAGACGTGCACGGCGGCTTTTGCGGAGCCCATGCCGGCCGCGAACAGCAGCAGCACGGCTGCAAACCGCAGGAGAAATGAGGGCTTAATGTCTTTCATAATCACTTTATGACTTTAAGGTTTATTCTTTGAGTGTCAGCGTTTTGCAAGTAGACGTTCAAGCAGTTTTATGCGCTGTTTAAGTTCCTCGATGCTGGCTGCCTGTTTCTCGTTGAAGCCATACTTGTTGACACCGCAGGTCAGACAGAACTCGGTGTCGCCCGGATTGCTGTGGCCGGCCGGGCACACATAGCGCTGCTCGCGGCCGAAGATGCCGCGGTTCTCGTGGACACTGCCGACGGGCGCGAGGGAGGTGAGTGCGCGGTAGAGGCCGCGCATATTCTGCAGGTCGCTGTCGGTGTAGTCGGGCTGGAAGGCGCTGAGGCAGTCAGCGACGAAGGGCGCGGGGTCGGTCTCGGCGTTGTCGTCTTCGAGGATTTCCTGAAGATAGGATGCGTCGAAGAGGCGGCACTCGTCTATGATGTGGAGCGTGGCTTCTGGACAGCTGCGGATGTCGCCGTAGACGGCGCTGAGGGCGACGCGGCGGTCGATGGCGCGAAGATATTCCGGGAAATATTTCATGGCCATGCGGTGGAAATCGGTGCGCAACGCTTTGTCCGTCAGCCATGACAGCAGGTATTTTTTGTAGAGCTGCGGAGCGATGGAGTCCATGCTCCGGCTGATGATATACTGCCAATTCTGCTCGGTCGGAAAAGTGTTGGGGCGCTCCAGCTGCACGCGATAGCGCTCGGCGCGGAGGGCGGCAATCAGCTCGTCGGCCGTCACCTGCCCTTCTGCGCCGGGCTGTTTATTTCTCTGATTGTCAGGCATAAGCGTCAGTCTGCGGGTATCACAGGACGGGCACTCTCGTCGGAGCACAGCACCATGAGCAGGTTGCCCACGATGTCGGCGCGGCGCTCGTTGTCGAGGCTCACGACATTCTGCTCCTCGAGGTGAGTGAGGGCCATGCGCACCATGGTCACGGCGCCTTCGACAATCTTCTCGCGGGCGGCGATAATGGCCGACGCCTGCTGACGGCGCAGCATGACGGCGGCAATCTCGGGAGCGTAGGCGAGATAGTTGATGCGGGCTTCGACAACGGTGAGTCCGGCTATCACAAGGCGCTCGTTGATTTTCTCCTCGAGCATCTTGCTGATCTCGGCACCGCCGCTGCGGAGGGTGAGGCGCGTGCCGTTCTCGTCATCATCGTAGGCAAAATGTCCGGCCACTTCGCGCAGTGCGGCATCGCCCTGCGTGGCCACAAAGTTGCGGAGCGCGCCGAAGCGGTTACCGCTGCCAATGCCGGCGTCAACGTCGAACGAGGCGCGATAGGTGTCCTCGACTTTCCACACCAGCACCATACCGATCATCACGGGATTGCCGGTGCTGTCGTTAACCTTGATAGGCTCGATGTTTATATTGTTGATACGCAGCGACATACGGCGACGTGTCATCAGCGGGTTAACCCAGAAGAAGCCGGTGCGGCGCAGCGTGCCCTCGTATTTTCCGAAGAAGAGCATCACATAGCTCTCGTTGGGCTCGAGCTTTGTCAGACCCATGAGCAGGATAAAGCCCACAACAACCAAGAGGCCGCCGCCCATGACAGCCTCGCTCGTGTCGGCGCTGAACAGCCATGCGCTCGCGATGAAGCAAATCAGAGCCAGGAAGAGCGCTCCGAAGCCCGGGATGCAAAAGCCGCGATAAGGAAACTCGGCAGCCATTTCTGCGCTTGCGTTTGTGTTTTCGTTTGCCATAATTCTAAGTCTAAATGTGAAGAAAATAAGGTTGTAAGCATCTGCTTTTCAGGCTATTGCAAAGCCCTAAGCAGACTATTGAGGCATTGTTGTCACGCTGCTTCCTTATGCGGGCTGCCGCCGGCAGCCGTCCTCCCTCGGTCAGAGAGGACGGTCTGCGCACGGTCAGCGGCCGCTTTCGGCAATCATCGAGCGCAGATGCTCGTTGAAGGCAGTAGCGGCGTTGAGCTCGTCGAGGGTCAGATGCATGCGGTAGCGCCAGTAGTGACGGGGATTGGCGGGAACGTTGATGCGCTCCTCGCGCGGGTCTTTGCGGCGCAGGTCGCCGTCCATCGACAGATAGTCCTGCAGGGGAATGATGCAGAGCATCGAGGGCGACTTAAGCTGCAGGTCGACGATGCGCTCGCACACCCACGGCTCGCAGTAGAAGGGTGCGACGCCGGCGCAGTGCAGCACATTGTTGAAATAGCGCTGGCTCTTCTCGTGGTCGGCCTCCCACCACTCGCGGATACCCTCCATGTCGTGGGTAGAGGTGGTGCAGACTGAGAGGTAGGGATAAGTCCAGGTGTTGCCGAACTCGACCTTCGGGTCTTTGGGCATGCGCTGTATCTCCAGGGAGAGTATCTCCAGCTGGTTGATCACGGCGGGCACGCAGTCAGGAATCATGCCAAGGTCCTCGGCGCAGCACAGCATATCGGTGGCGTCGATGAGCGGGGGTAGCTTCCACATGGCCTTGCCGTACCAGAAGTCGTTGTGGCGATGGTAGAAGAAGTCGTTGTAGAGGCGGTTGAAACAGCTCTTCTCATAGTCGTTGAGACTGCGGTAGACGTAGCTGAACTGAGCCGAGATGCGGGGGTGATAGTGGTTCTTCTGCTCGGGGTCCTCGATGAAAAGGACATTGTCAATGAGGCCGAGCAGGCCGTTGCAGATGCGGTCGTTCTTGTCGTTTTTGTCAGCGGCGGCAAAGAAATCTGCCACCTTGCGCTGAGTGTCGAACTCAGGGCGCAGGCGATAACGGCCATAGCCTCCGTGAGGCTCCAGGAAGCGTTCGCGCACCTCGTCGGTGTATTCGCCGAAGAACTCGCCCAGGAACCAGTCCATGATGAAGGGCCGGGTATGCACCCCGGGGTCAATCCAGAAGTCGTAGTTGTTGCGCATCTCCTCGGCGGTGTAGGGCAGCGCCGGGTTGAAGTAGCCGAGCAGACCGTGGAGGGCGTCCATGGGAATCTGCCAGATGCGGAAGAAGCCCAGGACATGGTCAATGCGGTAGGCGTCGAAGTATTCGCTCATCTTGCGGAAACGGGCCTTCCACCACGCGAATCCGTCTTTGTTCATCTCCTCCCAGTTGTAGGTGGGCAAGCCCCAGTTCTGACCCAGGACAGAGAAGTCATCCGGGGGAGCGCCGGCCTGGCAGTCCATGTAGAACAGGCGTGTGTCGGTCCAGGCGTCAACACTTGTGCGCGAGATGCCGATGGGGATGTCGCCCTTGATGGCCACGCCCTTGGAATGGGCATAGTCGCGCACGTGGTGCATCTGCTTGTCCAGGTTGTACTGGATGTAATATGTGAGATTCATGGCGGCGGCGTCCTCCTTCTCCAGGCGGTTCACGATGTCCGGGGTGAAGACGGCATACTCGCCCCACTGCGAGAAGTCGGGTGTGCCGAAGCGGTCGCGCAGGGTGCAGAAGGCTGCGTAGTTGCGTATCCACTTGGCATTGTTGGCCATGTATTTCTTGAAATCGGCAGAGGCCAGCACCTTTTTGCCCTCCTGGGCGTATATCTCCTTGAGGTATTCGGTCTTGCCGTTCATAACGCGCTCATAGTCAATCTGAGACAGCGCGTTGAGCTCGGCGCCAAGGTCGGCGAAATACTTGCGGCGGTCGGCGTTCTTGAGCGTTCCGAGTTCGGAGAGGCGCATATAGAGCGGGTGGAGCGCGAAGGTGGAATTGGCGTTGTAGGGATAGGAGTCGGTCCACGTTCCCGTCATGGTCGTGTCATTGATGGGCAGCAGTTGCAGGAAGTTCTGACCGGTGGCGGCGGCCCAGTCAATCATCTTCTTCAAGTCGTAGAAGTCGCCCACGCCGAAGTCCTCTTCGGAGCGCAGCGAGAAAACGGGGATGGCTGTTCCGGCGCCGCGCCAGGGTGCCTCGGGGCTGTTGAACATCAGGCCGGCGATAACGGTCGACTCGTCCTGACGGGGCTCTACATCGAACACGCGGTTGTCAGAGCCTTCCCAGGCGACGACCTCGTTAGTCTCGGTATCGAGCACCACGAACTTGTACTGCTCGCCGCGTGAGACGGCGCGGTGATTGACCACCACTTCCCAAACGGGGAAAGCATTGTCGCTCATGCGAACGGCATGGCGCGGCTCCCATGCACCGAGCAGGGCGTTCTCGCCAACGAGTGCGAGCACCTGACCGGGCTTAACCATGGGCGCGGCAATCTGCAGGGTGACGGTGCCGGGCAGTGCTACTGCCGGAGCCTGGCGGGTGCTGCGATGGTTGATGCAGTCGGTGAACGCCGATGAAAAGTAGGGCTTGTCCCAGGGCATCTCGTGCCAGTGGTCAAAGATGATGGCACGCGTCAAACCGTTGCCGCGGCTGTAGTGATGGGGTTTGCCCCACTCACGGCGTATGCCGCCGCCGGCGTTGCGAACCATAAAGCCGTAGTCGAAGGCATCGATGCTGTCGGGCACATCCACCTCTGCCTGCCACGTGTCGGGGTCAACCAGCGTCATTGCCATAGCGGCATCGAGGTTTCCATCGCCCAGTGCGGCAATGTTTCCGGTAACAAACAGGTTCTCGCCCCAGTTTGTATGGTAAGGTAATCTGATGGTCAATTTCATCGCGATGATATTAGTTAAGTTTTTGATTGTCAGACAATTTAAAGAATCGGCAGGACACCCTTGCCGGCCGCTTCTTTTTTATCCCTCTAAGTTAGCAAAAATCCGTCACACGCCGCCACTTCTTTACAATTTTTAACGCTCCTTCGCACTAAAAAATAGTCGGCGCGCAGCCCTCGGTAAAAAGGGATGCGCGCCGGCTGTTTATCGGATTGAGAGGAGGTCCGGCATTAACGGCGCCGGGCTTGGTATGTCCTCTCAGCGTTATTTCTTGGTGTAATACGAGTTGTGGCGGATGCCGTAGCCATAGGTGTAGCCGTAGCGGTAGCCATAGCGGTTCTCGGAGACGGGCACGCTGTTGAGAACAAGCGTCATGTTGGCGAACTTCTTTTGCTCGTAATGCTCTTCGATGATGGGGAGCATGCGGCGGTCGAAGTTGCCGGAGCGAATGACGAAGAGCGTCATGTCGCACGACTTGGTGATGATGGCGGCATCGGCGACAACATCGGCGGGCGGGCAGTCGAGGATGATCAGGTCATACTCGCTGCGCAGATGCTCGATGAGCTCCTTGAGGCGATCGCGCTGGAGCAACTCAGCGGGGTTGGGAGGAATGGCACCGGCAGGCATCAGGCTGAGATTATCGTACTCGGGAACCTTCATGATCAGGCTGTCGATGTCGTTGTTACGGCCGCTCAGATAGTCCGAGACGCCGTGGCGGGGAGCATTCAGCGAGTGGGAGAGCGTGGCCTTGCGCAGATCAAGATCGACCAGCACAACGCGTTTGTCGCTCAGCGAATACGTAGCCGCCATGTTCAGTGCGATGAATGTCTTACCGCTGCCGGGATTGAGCGAGCTCAGCATAATCACGTGGCTCTTCTTGTCGGGGTCGAGCATGAAGTCGAGGTTGGTGCGGATCACGCGGAATGCCTCGTTAATCATGTCGCGCTTATGGTCTTTGACCACAAGTCTCGACTCTTTGTCATCGTCGGTGCGGCGATAGCGTTTGCCCGACTGGGGCAGCTCGCCGAGGAATGGCAGCGGCAGGCCTTCGATGTCCTTGCGGCCGCGAACCTTGTTGTCGAGGTTCTCGCGCAGGATGATGATGCCGACGGGCAGCAGCAGACCCAGGATGAAGGCGATGGCCAGCACGTTGCGGGTCACCGGCGAGGTGGGACGGCTCGGGCCTGTGGGCGGAGCGATGATGCGGGTGTTGTAGGCGGTGAAGGCCTGTGACAGCTCGTTCTCCTCACGCTTCTCCAGCAGATAGAGGTAGAGCGACTCTTTCACCTTCTGCTGACGCTCGACGCTCAGCAGATACTGAGCCTGCGTGGGGTTCGAGGCGATGCGCTGCTGACTCTCTTGCTCGCTGGCCTGGAAGCTGTTGATCTGAGTGTTCAGGGCGTTGATTTCGTTGTCGATGCTGGTGATGATCGACCCGCGCATGGCGGCCAGGCGCTGGTCGGCCTCGACAACGAGGGGGTTGTTCACGGAGCTGTTCTCCACCATGTTGTTGCGGCGAAGCAGTTCGGTGTTATACTCGGAGATGAGCGATGACACGGCCGTGCTGGCGATGCCGAGATTGCCGGGCAGAAGCTGGTCGCGGCGGCTGTTGTCGGCGACCACGCCGCGCACGAATCCGAGCACGCTGCGCGAGTTGCTGAGATTCAGAATCTGCTCGTCGGCCGAGCTGGCCTTGTTCATGTAGAGGCGCGATGCCTCCTGAAGGTCGGGAATAAGATGCTGGCTCTTGAACGAGGAGATGTCGCTGTCCACATTGCCGAGCTCTTTCTCGATAACGCTCAGACGCTCGTTGATGAACTGCGAGGTGGAAACGGCCACCTTGTTCTTGTCCTCGACCCAGCTCTTGTTGTAGGCTTCGATGAGTGTGTTGAGGAAGTCGGTGGCGCGCTGCGGCGACACATCCCTCATGGTGAGATTCAGAATATCGTTCTTGTCATTGTCCATGACAATGTTTAGCTTCGCGCTGTATGCAGCCACGGCGGCGTCAACGGTCGTAAAGTCGACATTCACGTCATAATCCGTTGACTTATAGTAGGGTGTGCGCGTCACAACGACAATGCCGACCGGAGTGCGCAGAGGCTGGTCGAAGCGGCCCTTCACGGTTTTGTCCTTGATGTCGTCACGATTCGGCGCCTCGAAGTTAGTGAGTGTGACGGTGCCGTTCTTGCCGGCATGGACTGAGAATGACGCAACGGGCTCCTCGTCTTTGCCCTGTGCCAGCGACACGTTGATGGGCAGGTCTTTGCCATAGAGCACGCGGTCGTAGAAACGGCCGGGGCTCGAATAGTTAACGTTGAGGTGCATCTGGCGCACGACATTGCCGACAATGTACGGCGACTTCATGGCCGTCATCTCGTTGCGCACATCCGAGCGCACGTTGAAGGCGCTGATACCGCCCGTGATTAGTTCGTCGGCGTACGAGCCGTTGGCGGTGGTGTTAGACTTAATCAGAATTGAGGACGTGCGGGTGTAAACCGGCTGTGTATGGAGCACATACAGCATCCCCAGTCCGAGGGTAAACACGACTGAGAGCACGAACCACTTCCATCTGTACAGGCACATGGGCAGCAGTTCCTGCATGCGCAAAGAGCCCTTCCCTTGATTTGTATTATCCTTTATTTCAGCCATTTAGGAAACAAATTTGTAGAGGACAACCACCGTTTAGTATATTTGAATGTTTATGATTATGGGGTTGTTAGAGGCAGAGGGGGCCGTGGCTGTCCTTTAATTTATTACGTAATTAGTAGAAATTTCCCTGCAAAGTTAGTCATTATATTTCACATACGCACAAAAAATCTTAAAAAATTGAAGGGTCGGACTTTGAACATGGCTGAACATGGCTGTCGAGGCACAAAAAACGAGCCGCACCGCCGAACTGGGGTGTTCGGCAACGCGGTTCGCGGTTCATTATTCAACCCCCAAAGGGAGCAATCGGTTCGCAGTCGGCAAATCAGTTCTCGCTGTCGTCCGGAGCGTGGTCGATGAGGTCGAGGAACTGGTCGAGCTTGGGCGTGATGATAATCTCGGTGCGACGGTTCAGAGCGCGGCCCTCGGGAGTGTCGTTGGTGGCGACGGTGTTATACTCGCCGCGGCCGCCGGCTGTCAGGCGTGACGGGTTCACGCCAAACTTGTCCTGGAGCACTTGCACCACCGACGATGCACGCAGAGCCGAGAGGTCCCAGTTGTTGCGGATGTTCGTGCGCGAGATGGGCACATTGTCCGTGTTACCCTCGACGAGCACGTCGTAGTCGCTGTAGTCCTTGATGATTTTGGCAATCTTGTTGAGGACGCCCATGGCCGTGGGAGAAATCTCATAACTGCCTGATTTGTAAAGCATATTGTCAGCCAGCGAGATGTACACGACGCCTTTGAGCACCTTGATGTTGACGTCCTGCATCTCGGCGGGGGTCAGCGAGCGCGTGAGGTTAGTGGTGAGGATGAGGTTCAGCGAGTCGGACTTGCTCTTGGCGTCGACAAGCTGTTTGATGTACTTGTTCGAAGCGTTGATTTCGTCAACGAGCTTCGAGATGTTCACGCTGCCCTGCGTGCCCTGTTTCAGGCTCTCGTCGAGGCTGGCCTGGAGGGCGTTGTAACGGGCGCGAGCATCCTGGAGCATGGCGTCGAGGCTCTTGGAATAGGCGCGGCTCTCGGCCAGATCGACCTGCGATTTGTTGTAGTCGGCATTCAGCGCTTTGTAGTCGCTGTTCAGACTGTTATAGTCGGACTGCAGTTTCTGATAATTCTTTTTGCTGACACATCCGGTGGCCAGCATTGCGGCGGCCACAAAGGCCGTAAGCAGCACATGTATCTTCATAATAAAATGCGTGTTAGTTGATGTTATATACCTTACTAACACGCACATTAAGAATTGGTTCAATCTGTCGGAGCGCCGGGGCGCTGACCTGTCACTCGGGGATAACGTCCAGGCGGGTGACAGCGCCGGTCACGGGCGAGAACTCGGCGTAGCACGGAGCTTTCTTGTCGGTGAACAGCGCCGGGTCAAGGCCGAAGACAACGCCCAACTGGGCCAGGTCGAAGGTCTCGGAGGCAATCTTGCGGCCGTTGAAGCTCAGTGTCACTGTGCCGGTGCCGGGAATCATATAGGCCACGCCGCCTTTGGGGAATTTCTTCTCCTCGCCTTTCTCGTTGGTGGGAAGGACGGCTTTCTTGTCGACGCGGAAGTCCAGAGTGAGAGGAATGCCGCTGAGGTCGGAGACGTCAACAGCACCTTCAAGTGGCGAAATGCGCGTGAGCACAACGCCCGTCGAGTCAGTCTTACCGGGTGTGAACGACACGGTCTGCACGCGGGTGAACGTCTTGGTGGTACCGGTAAACATGGCGTAGAGAGCGGCCTCCTGGGCTGCCATATTGTCGATGGCCACCTGCATGGCGCCGTTGTCGACGGGCATATTGTCGACGTTTCCGCTGATCAGGTCGTTGCGCTGCTCGCGCAGTTCAAAGATGCGCTGTGACATGAGCTCGGCCTTCTTGGAAGGTGAGGATGCGCGGGAGATGTCCTGCGTTATGGCCTGCGTTGCGGCAGGTGTCTCCAGAGGCGTGGGCTTTGCGTCGACAGCCTTGGGGAGGACGGGTGCGGCAGGTGCCGGAGCTTCCTCGACATTGATGGCCAGGGGCACTCCGGCCTCGCTCAGCAGCATCGACACATTCGTGCCGGGCTTGAACTGGGCGGCATAGCGCTCGTCGGGGTTAGCCATACCGCGCGCGTTGATGCTGATGCTCTTGACGCGTACCTGCGAGGAGGTCTGGCGGATGGCGTCGTCGGTGCTGAGATAGCGTTTGGCATAATTCTGGAACTCTCCGGGAGTCTTCACGGTGTGCTCGGTCTCGACGGTGATGTCGAGCACGGTCACGGGCAGTGAATAGACCAGAGCATATTCCGTGGCCTTTCCGGCGGAGAAACGCTGGGTCTGCTGTGCGGCGGCGGGCGCGGCGGCAACCGTGGCGGCGCAGACAACAGCGGTTAACATCTTGTGTCTCATATCGTTGTATGTAAGAACAGTTCTTTTGTTTTCGGTTATGGAGATTATTCCTGGAGCGTCTTGATTGCGGGACCAACCATATTGGCGACGTCCATGGCCGTTGTGCCGTATTCGCCCATGCGTGAGGCGGCCATCTCGCCGGCCAGTCCGTGTACGTATGCGGCGATGAACACGGCCTTCTCGGGCTTATAGCCCTGGGCGAGGAATGCGGTGATGACGCCCGTGAGCACGTCGCCGCTGCCGGGTGTGGCAAGCGCCGCCGAACCGCTGGCATTGAAGAACACCTTGCCGTCGGGGCGCACGATGGCCGTGAAGTGACCTTTCAGCACGATGATCACCTTGTGGAACTTGGACACTTCGAGTGCGCGTTTCAGGCGCTCCTCTGCCGAAGGCTGCTCGCCGAAGATGCGGTCGAACTCGCCGGGATGGGGCGTGAGAATCGACAGCACGGGCAGATAGTTGAGCAGCTGGGTGCGCTTGGCGATGCAGTTGAGGGCATCGGCGTCAAGCACCATCTGCTGTGTGGCGGCGGCGCGCGATTTCAGCAGCAGTTCGAGGGCGTCGATGGTGGCATCGTCAGTGCCTATTCCGGGGCCGACGCCGAGGGCCGGGCAGCGGCTCATGTCCATCATGTCGGTAATGTGGGTGGCGCACTTGTCGGCGCGGAACATGGCGCAGGGTGCCACGCTCTGGATGACGGGCATACCGGCCGATGCGCTCTTCACTGTCACACGGCCGGCGCCGGCACGCAGCGCACCGACGGCCGAGAGACAGGCGGCGCCGAACATGCCGTAGCTGCCGGCGATGAGCATGGCGTCACCGAAGTCGGCTTTGCTGCAGAACGGCTGACGCAGAGGCAGATAGCGCGCTACGGTGCTCTTGCGCACGAGGTAGGCCGAATACGGCGCCTCGGCAATGGCTTTGTGGCTCACGCCGATGTCGAGCACCTTCCACTCGCCCACAACCATTGCGTTGTCGGCGAGCATGAAGGCCATGCGCGGAGCTGTCTCGGCGAGAGTCAGTGTGGCGTGAATCATGTTCTCGCGCGAGGCGTTGCCGTTCCAGTCCGAGTCAAGACCGCTGGGCATGTCCACAGCCACAATGCTTGCGCCGCTCTGGTTGAGCTGGTGGATAATCACCTGGAAGGGACGCGGGAGCTCGCCCTGGAGACCGGCGCCGAACATGCCATCGATGACCAGCGAGTCCTTGTCGGGCTCAGGCCATGTGAATGCCTCGCGGCCCGTGATTTCCATAAAGTGGACTTCGGAGCCGGCCTCGGCAATGAGGCGGTCGCGGCTGATACGGCACTCCGGGGTGAGGCGGTTGCCGTGGATATTGAAAAGGTAGACCTCGGGGCGATAGCCCTGCTGTGCCAGCACACGGGCGGCCACCAGCGCGTCGGCGCCGTTGTTGCCCCAGCCGGCAAACACCAGCATGCGGCGTGACGGCATCCAGCGTGCCGAAATCTCTGCCGCAATGGCCTCGCCGGCATTCTCTATAAGGTCAAGAGAGGTAATCTCCTCGGTGGCGAGGGTCACCTTCTCGAGCTGTGCTATCTCTGCGTTGGAAAATATCTTCATTTGTAGTTAGTAAGAGGCGTGTTTATCGGGCAGTGCGCACCGCTGCGCATTGCGAAGACAAAGTTACAACAATTACTGCAATCTGCCAACACACTCCCCACCCTTTTTCACCATTTTTTTCATCGCAGCCACCTCACGCACGCACCATTGTCTCCTCAGCTTTACACATTATTATATATAGGCGCTCACGAGGCGTCACAAAAAAGTCCCATTCCAAGTGCCCTCCGCACGAGGGGCACTTGAGAATAAGACGGCAGAAAAAAAATGAAATTCCGAAATTCTTGAGGAGCATCCGGGATTTTCGCGTGGCATGACAAAGCAATCCCGTATGCTCGGCCGAGCACACGGGATTATAGATACTAACCGATACTATATAAATAGTCTGGCTTGGTTATTGACGTGCCCATAGTCCCGCAGGCTCTGTAATATTATTTTGTGACGGCAGGTCTTCTGACTTGTCCCGACATGCTGACGGCTTCTCAGAGCGCCCGGAGGCGTTATTCCAATGTCTAAATTCAGCATGTCTTTTTCCTGTGGGCCGCGCGGTATTGCCGGTCGTGGCGCCACTTAGGGGTGACTTACAGCAGCGGGTACTGTTCCGGATTCGCACCGGATTCCCTTTTTCTCGGTGGAAGAATTCCTTCCACAACAATGCCCTGGTTCAGCGCCTCTGCGCTTGCGGGCAACCGTCACGTCTGCAAAAGTACGAAAAATAAATTCCGCAACCAAACATTTCCTCATATTTTTCCGCAGAAAAAATTCACGGCCCGGGACATGGGGGGTGTCTCGGGCCGCGAACAGGAAATATTTTTTCAGCGACGTCGGCGATAGACGGCGCGGTCGGTGATGACGATGTCGACGGGCACGTCGTGCTCATCGGCATCAATCTCGTCCACCACCTGGAAATCGTATGCCACGCCGATCTTCATTGCGGGAGTGTCGCAGAGCAGGCGGTCGTAATAGCCCTTGCCACGGCCGACGCGGTTGCACTTGCGGTCGTAGGCGACGGCCGGAACAATCACCATCTCGATGTCGTTGATGTCGGCCACCTCGTCGCCGTCGGGCTCCTCGATCTGGAAGGCGCCGAGGTGCAGGCGCGAGCGGTCGTAGGGGAGTATGTCGAGGTTGACACCGTTCACACGGGGCAGGAAAAAGTGTTTGATGCCGGCCCACTTATCGATGAAGGCGTGGGTCGAGAGTTCGTCGGGCAGCGAGTGATACAACAGAATATTCGTGGACACCAGGAAGGCCGCCGTCTGCTCCACACGCTCAAAGACTGAGCGCGCGGCAGCGGCTTTTTCTATCTCGTCAAGTAAACTCTTCTGCGCTTTCACGCGCCGGCGAACTTCTTCTTTTTTCATTTCTTCTTTGTTTTTTGGGTGTTACTCTGCCTGATGGGGAAGTTAGCTTCTCCGCGGCGCAATGCTTTCAGGGCGCGGCTGATGTTGTTGTCGATGGTGTTCATCACCTCATAATAGGCCGACACACCGAGCGTGTTGCGCGCAATCAGGGCTTTCAGTTGAGTAACAATCAAAGGCGTGGAAAGGTTGATATAATACCAGCGGGCGGGTATTCCGTTCGAGGCGGCGAAGTGGGCGAACGACTCGATGAGGACGGTGTCTGAAGGCATGTTCTTGAGCAGCGTCTTCACGTCCTTGATCTTGTGGAGCTGGTCGCGGTTGAGGTCGGCATACTCATAGGCGAAGCGCTGGAGCAGGCCGGCGTTGTAGACGTTCACATAGTAGCCGGTGATGCCCGTCGTGTCGTTGGGCACGAAGATGTCGGGCATGATGCCGCCGCCGCCGTAGACGGTGCGGCCGGTGCCGGTCTTGAACATCAGCTCCTTGTGAATCTTCGCGGAGTCGGCATTCATCAGCTCGCCGTTCTTGTAACGGTCGATGAGCTCATAGTCGTAGGATGTGCGCTCGCCCAGCTTGTAGTCCTTCTGGATGCAGCGTCCGGAGGGAGTGTAGTAGCGCTGGATGGTGAGGCGTATCTGCGAGCTGTCGGAGAGCGTGATGGGCGCCTGCACGAGGCCCTTGCCGAACGAGCGGCGGCCGATGACGAGGCCGCGGTCGTTGTCCTGCATGGCTCCGGCGAAAATCTCGGAAGCGGAGGCCGAAGTCTCGTCGGTGAGCACGGTGACGCGGGCGTTCTGGAAGGCGCCGTTGCCCTGGCTGAGGACAATCTGGTCCTGCTCTTTGTTGCGGCCGCGGGTCGAGACAATCACCTTGCCTTCGGGCAGGAACTCGTTGATCATCATGAGAGCGGGCTCCATGTAGCCGCCGGTGTTGCCGCGCAGGTCGAGGACGTAGTCTCGGGCGCCCTGGTGGTAGAGCGCGCTCATGGCATTGATGAACTCCTGGTAGGTGGTGCGGGCGAAGCGCGAAATCTTCACGTAGCCGGTGCGGGAGTCAAGCATGTAGGATGCGTCGATGCTCTTGACGGGGATATCGTCGCGAGTGACGACGAAGTCATGGCGCTTTTTGCCGCGCATGACGGTCAGTTTCACCTTCGAGCCTTTGGGGCCGCGCAGGATGCGCAGGATGTCGTCCTGGCTCTCCAGCTTGCTGGGAATCAGCTCCTTGCCGTCGACAGCGATGATGCGGTCGCCGGGCATGATGCCGGCGCGCTCCGACGGGCCGGTCGGAATCACTTCGACCACGCAGACCGTGTCGTTGTATATCTGGAACTGGATGCCGATGCCGCTGAACGAGCCTTCAAGGTCGGCGTTGATTTCGGCCAGGTCCTTGGCGGCGATGTAGGCCGAGTGCGGGTCGAGCGTCTCCAGGAAGGCCGGGAGAGCATGCTCGATGAGGCTGTCGATGTCGACGCTGTCGACGTACTGGTCATCGATTATTTCCAGAATCTCCTCGAGTTTTTCGCGGCCGGGAGAAACAGGGGCCACGCGTTTGAGCCATACTCCGAGGAGCACGCCCAGCATGAATGTGACGGCTGTGATGATGGGCAGCCAGTATTTCAATGCCTTGAATTGTTTCATAACAGAGTTTTACCTGAAATCGTTATGTGTTGGTGTTTTTTCATTGAGATTGGCGGGGAGGGAGTGGATGTGTCAGCACGAGCAGTCGCCGTCGGAGCGGGGTTCGTCGTCGGGGATGTGCACGCATTCGATGCCGGCTCGCTCGAGCAGGTCGATGCCGTCGGTGATGCGATAGAGCTCGCTGAACACCACGCGGCGCATGCCCGACTGGATGATGAGCTTGGCGCACTCCAGGCAGGGCGAGGCGGTGATGTACATTGTGGCGCCTTCCGACGAGTTGTTGCTGCGCGCCACCTTGGTGATGGCGTTGGCCTCGGCATGGAGCACGTAGGGCTTGGTGAGGCCGTCTTCGTTTTCGCAGACATTCTCAAAGCCGACGGGCGTGCCGTTGTAGCCGTCGGAGATAATCATCTTATCCTTGACGATGATGGCTCCGACCTGGCGGCGGCGGCAGTAGGAGTTCTCGGCCCAGATGCGGGCCATGCGCAGATAGCGGCGGTCGAGCGCCTCTTTTTTCTCAGTTGCGGATGAGTCCATTTTCTATTATGGTGTTAGCCCGTTGAAGTGACTCGGGGGTGCCGATGTCGCACCAGGTGAAGCCGCTGTGCGGGGTGTAGGCCTGTATGTTGAGGGTTCTGATGTTGTCGACGTAGAACGGCGTGGTCGAGAAGGGCGTGTCGGCCGGAGCGTATGCGGCCAGCACGTCGAACACGGAGGGCGAAATCACGTGGATGCCGCCGAAAGCCAGTTTCAGCATCCCGGCGTCGGGCACGAAACCTGTCGGGCGTGTCTCGCCGGTTTTGTCGTTGCTCCATCCGAGGAGACGTCCGGTTTCCGGCGAAAAATAGAGGTAGCGCGATGTCTTGCGAGGCGTGGCCAGTAGCGTCACGTCAGCGCCGCTTTCGCAATGTTGGCGATACATATCCACAAGATCGACGTCCGTGAGGATGTCGGCATTGTGCACCAGAAACGGACCGTCGCCGTCGAGCAGCGGGCGCGCCTTCAGTACGCCGCCGCCGGTGTCGAGCAACAGCGCCGACTCGTCGCTCACGCTCACGGGCACGCCGAAGTCCTCGCCGGCCAGGAAGTCTTTCACCTGGTCGGCAAAATGGTGGACGTTCACCACCACAGCCTCGGCGCCGGCAGCCACCACGTTGCGCACGACACGCTCCAGGATGGGGCGGCCGCCAACCGGCGCAAGTGCCTTGGGATGCTCGAGGGTGAAGGGCCGTAACCGGCTCCCTACTCCCGCGGCAAATATCATGGCTTTCATTTTCTTCTCTCTCTTTCTCTTTTTAATTAATTATCAACACCGCGCCACATTCTATAACAATGTGGCAGCCCGGCTGAAGCCTCACTCCTGCGCCTCGGGCTGAATGGCCCGCGGCTCGAATGTCTGCTCGATGTTCTGCTCACGGTGGACGAGCTCGACCTTCACGTTGAATTTCTTGTGAATATGCTCGGCCAGATGCTGCGCCGAATAGACGGAGCGATGCTGGCCGCCGGTGCATCCGAAGCACACCATGAGATTGGTGAATCCACGCTCCATGTAACGCTTCACGGAGGCGTCGACCAGGCTGTAGACATGGTCGAGAAATGTGGTGATTTCGCCATCCTCCTCCAGGAACTTGATGACATTGTCATCGAGGCCGGTGAAGGGTTTGTAGCGCTCATACTTGCCGGGGTTGTTCACGGCGCGGCAGTCGAAGACATAGCCGCCGCCGTTGCCCGATGCATCGTCGGGAATACCTTTCTTATAGGCGAAGCTCATCACGCGCACCGTCAGGCGGCGCTTCTGCATGTCGTCGCTGAACTGCTTGAGGTTAACAAGCTCCCACAGCATCTTCTGCAGGTAGGGATACTCGGGGAAGTCGCGCTCCAACAGCTGGCGCAGGTTGGCGATGGCGTAGGGCACGGACTGCATGAAGTGGGGCTTCTTCTCGAAGTAGCCGCGGAAGCCGTAGGCACCCAGCACCTGCATGATGCGGAAGAGCACGAAGTGGCGCAGCTGCTCGTGGAAGTATGTGTCGTCAACGGGCTTGTACTTGCGCAGTGCCTTTATGTAATATCCCAACAGCTCCTGGCGCAGGCTGGGCGGGAACCCGGCCTTGGCCTGCCACAGGAACGAAGCCACATCGTAATAGAACGGACCGCGGCGACCGCCCTGGAAGTCAATAAGATAGGGTTCACCATCCTTGATCATCACGTTGCGGCTCTGGAAGTCGCGGTACATGAATGTGCTCGACTGACTGCGCATCAGCACCTGGGCGAGAGCCTGGAAATCGTCCTCGAGGCGCGCCTCATCAAAGTCGAGTCCCGTGGCTTTCAGGAAGCAGTATTTGAAGTAGTTGAGGTCCCACATGATGGAGCGCACGTCGAACTGCGAGGCAGGATAGCACTTGCTCCAGTCCATGCCCACGGCACCCTTGAACTGCACGTCGGGAAGCAGCTGCATCGTTTTGATGAGCAGGGCTTTCTCCTCGGGCGAGAAGGCGTGGGTCTTGCGGCCTTTCTCGATGGCGGCGAACAGCAGCGTGTCGCCAAGGTCGGTCTGCAGGTATGCCATGCCATCGTCGGCAACGGCCAGCACGTGAGGCACGGGCAGACCCTTCTTCTCAAAGTGCTTGTCGAGGTAGATGAACGCCTCGTTCTCCTGGCGGCACGTGCCGATCACGCCGATCAGCGACTGCGGGCCGCGGAGGCGGAAATAGCGGCGGTTCGAGCCGGACGACGGCATCTCGTCAACGCTCTCGGGCTCCTGCCCGGTCACTTGCTTGTATAATTCTTTCAATCGGTTCATTTCGAGCTTGTGTTCTGTGTTGGTTTATTCTTTGGAATAAGTGAATCAGTTTGCAAATTCGCTGAGGAACTTTATGCGCATCATACGCAGCTCCTCCTCGGTATATTCGTCTTCAAATTCCTCGAGCGCCGCCGACATGGCGTCGGTGTCGCTGTTGCGGAAATAGTCGTAAATCTCTTCCTGGAGGTCCTCGTCGAGCACTTCGTCGACATAGTAGCTGATGTCGATTTTGGTGCCGGAATAGACGATAGACTCCAGCTCGTCAAGGAGTTTGAGCATGTCCATGCCCTTCGACACGGCCAGCTCGTCGAGAGCAATCTTGCGGTCGACAGCCTGAATCAGCGAAATCTTCAGCGAGTTGTTCGGGACGGAGCGCACGCGCATATCCTCCGGACGTTCTATCTCGTTGTCCACGACATAGTTGCGAATCAGGTCCAGGAATTCCTTGCCATAGCGGCGCGCCTTGCCGGTTCCCACACCGGGGATGTTCAGCAGCTCCTCGTCGGTGACGGGATACATTGTCGCCATGGCCTCCAGCGAGGGGTCCTGGAAGATGACATACGGCGGCAGCTTCGCGCGGGCGGCGAGCTTGGCGCGCAGACCGCGGAGCATGGAGAAGAGCGTGGGGTCGAGGGCGCAGGTGCCGCCCGTGGGCCCGGCTTCTTCCTCCTCCTGGCTGAAGTCGTTGTCCTCGACGATGCTGAATGTCGAGCGATGGGCCAGGAATTCTTCGCCCTTGGGGGTGACGCTGATGAGGCCGAAGTTCTCGATGTCGCGCTCGAGATAGCCGGCGATGATGGCCTGGCGGATGGCGGCACTGAGGAAGCGGCCGTCATACTCCGAGCCGCAGCCGAACTCCTCGAGTTTCTCGTGGCCATAGCTTTTGATGTCGGCGGTGACGCGTCCGCGCACGACGTCAACGATGTGTTCGCTGCGGAAAGGCGTGCGCACGGCGTGGATGGCGTCGATGATGCAGAGCAGGGCGTTGGTGGCGTCCACCTTCTTGCGCGGGTGGCGGCAGTTGTCGCAGTTACCGCAGTTGCATTCGTTGTATGCCTCGCCGAAGTAATGGAGCAGCGTCAGGCGGCGGCACACCGAGCTCTCGGCGTAGGCGGCCGTCTCCAGCAGCAGTTGGCGCCCTATCTCCTGCTCGGCGATGGGCTTGCTCTGCATGAATTTCTCTATCTTGCGCAGGTCTTTGGCCGAGTAGAACGTCAGACAGTAGCCCTCGCCGCCGTCGCGGCCCGCGCGGCCCGTCTCCTGATAGTAGCCCTCGAGCGATTTGGGCATATCGTAGTGGATGACGAAGCGCACATCCGGTTTGTCGATGCCCATGCCGAAAGCGATGGTGGCGACAATCACGTTCACGCGCTCCATGAGGAAGGCGTCCTGGTTGTCGGAGCGCGTCACGCCGTCCATACCGGCATGGTAGGGCAGCGCCTTTATGTCGTTGATATTCAGCAGTTCGGCCAGTTCCTCAACCTTTTTGCGGCTCAGGCAGTAGATGATGCCGGAGCGCCCGGGCTGACTCTTGATGAAGCGGATGATGTCGCGGTCGACGTTCTTGGTCTTGGGGCGTACCTCATAGTAGAGGTTGGGGCGGTTGAACGATGCCTTGAAGACGCGCGCATCGGTCATGCCCAGGTTCTTCTGTATGTCGTGCTGAACCTTGGGCGTGGCCGTGGCCGTGAGGGCTATCACGGGGCGCGTGCCTATCTGGTTGATAATGGGACGGATACGACGATACTCGGGGCGGAAGTCGTGGCCCCACTCCGAGATGCAGTGCGCCTCGTCGATGGCGTAGAACGAGATGGGCACTGTTTTCAGAAATTCGATATTCTCTTCCTTGGTCAGGCTCTCCGGCGCCACGTACAGCAGGCGTGTGCGGCCGGCACGCACATCGTCCTTCACCTGGTCGATGGCGGCGCGCGTCAGCGACGAGTTGAGGAAGTGTGCTATCGAGTCGTCGCCCACAAAATTGCGGATGGCGTCAACCTGGTTCTTCATCAGCGCAATCAGCGGCGAAATCACTATGGCCGCGCCGTCCATGATTAGGGCCGGCAGCTGATAGCAGAGCGACTTGCCGCCGCCCGTGGGCATAAGCACAAAGGTGTCATGGCCGTCGATAAGACTGGTTATGATGGCCTCCTGGTTGCCTTTGAACTTGTCGAACCCGAAGTATGTCTTCAGGGCCTGGGTGAGTGATTGATTTGTTGCCATTGATTGGAAGTTTTTTGCTGAGGAAGAGACTCAGGAGAGGAAGAGAAAAAGAGGGGAGGAGTGGAGGAGTGGAGGGGTTGAAGAGTATTCGTGCGGCGGGTCAGCCGAGGGCGGCCGCATCTTCGAAGTGGGCGTTGCGGATTTTCTCAAGGGCGTACTCGGCGGTGACCGTGAACTCCTTGACTTTCTTGGAGGGCACCTCGTACATGGCATCGACCATGATGGACTCCACTATCGAGCGCAGTCCGCGGGCGCCGAGTTTGTATTCGATGGCCTTGTCGACGATGAGGTCCAGGGCTTCTTTGCTGAAGGTGAGCTCCACGCCGTCCATCTTGAAGAGCTTCTGATACTGGCGTGTGATTGCATTGCGGGGCTCTGTGAGCACGCGCAGCAATGCCTCGCGGTCGAGCGGGTCGAGATGCGTCACGATGGGCAGACGTCCGATAATCTCGGGGATGAGGCCGAAGCTGCGCAGGTCCTGGGGAGCCACGTAGCGCAGGAACTCGTCCTTGTCGAGCTTGCGACGCTGGCCGGCCGTGGCATATCCGACGACATGGCTGTTCATGCGGTGGGCAATCTTCTGCTCGATGCCGTCGAAGGCGCCGCCGCAGATGAACAGGATGTTCTTCGTGTCCACGGGAATCATCTTCTGCTCGGGGTGCTTGCGGCCTCCCTGTGGCGGAACGTTCACGATGGAGCCTTCGAGGAGTTTGAGCAGACCCTGCTGCACGCCCTCGCCGCTGACATCGCGAGTGATGGAGGGGTTGTCGCCCTTGCGGGCGATCTTGTCTATTTCGTCGATGAAGACGATGCCGCGCTCGGCAGCCTGAACGTCGTAGTCGGCAGCCTGGAGCAGGCGCGTAAGAAGGCTCTCGATGTCCTCGCCAACGTAGCCGGCCTGGGTGAGCACGGTGGCGTCGACGATGGTGAAGGGCACGTCGAGAAGGCGTGCTATCGTCTTGGCCAGCAGGGTTTTGCCCGTACCGGTCGGACCAACGAGGATGATATTGCTCTTTTCTATGTCGACGTCATCGTCGGTGTCGGGCTGGGCCAGGCGCTTGTAGTGGTTGTAGACGGCCACCGAGAGATATTTCTTGGCGTCGTCCTGACCGATGACGTATTGATCGAGGAATTCCTTGATTTCCTGAGGCTTGGGAACTTTCTGGAGGTTGATGGCAGCTGCTTCGGTCTTGGTGGTACCCGTGCCGGCGCCGATTTCGCGGCGGTACTGGCTCAGCATATCGTGGATCTGGTCGACGCACTCGGCGCAGATGAACACGTGCTGGTCAGCCGAGGGTATCAGTATCTCCGACATACTGCCGGGGCGGCCGCAGTAGCTGCAACATGCTTCATTTTTCTTCTTTGCCATCTGTTCGGGTTTCGCAGTCGGTTTGTGCGAAAGGTTGTATGTTTATGGTTGAGGGTTAGTGTTTTATGGTGCCGGCAACTTTCATGTCGTGCACCGGGAAAAAGCTTGATGTGGAAAGAAAGAACTTCCGGAAACAAAAAAAGGAGACAGGTGGCCCGCGCCGCGCTGGCGTCGGCCACCCGAACTCCGGTGATTCATTACTTCTTGTTACGATAGAGAACCTGGTCGATCATACCGTAGTCTTTCGCTTCTTCAGCCGTCATCCAGTAGTCGCGGTCCGAGTCGGCCCACACCTTGTCGATGGGCTGGCCGGAGTGCTCGGCGATGATGGTGTACAGCTCTTTCTTGAGCTTCTGAATCTCACGGGCGGTGATCTCGATGTCCGAGGCCTGACCCTGGGCGCCGCCCATGGGCTGGTGAATCATCACGCGTGAGTGGCGCAGCGCAAAGCGTTTGCCTTTCTCGCCGGACACAAGCAGGACAGCGGCCATCGAAGCGGCCATACCGGTGCAGATGGTGGACACATCGCTCTGGATGTACTGCATGGTGTCGTAGATGCCGAGACCGGCATAGACGCTGCCGCCGGGGCTGTTGATGTAGATGCTCACGTCCTTGCCCGGATCGGCCGAGTCAAGATAAAGCAGCTGTGCCTGGATAACATTGGCGGTATAATCATTGACGTCGGTGCCCAGGAAGATGATGCGGTCCATCATCAGGCGGGAGAAGACGTCCATTTGGGCCACGTTCAGCTGACGTTCCTCAATGATAGTGGGGTTGATGTAGCTGGCGCGCACATCGCTCATATTGTTGATGGAGGATGTGTACTGGTCGAGTGCAAGGCCGTTCATGCCAAGATGATGGACGGCGTAATTGCGAAAGTCTGTGTTGTTGTGCATAGTCTATCAAAAATCTAATTACGAAGTTACGACTTTTTTTTCATATTCTCAAATATTTCCGTGATAAAAACCTCCCTTTTACATATTATTAAGTACTTTCTCGCCCGCGCCGCCTTCTTTTGCGGTGTTTTCAAGCGGTTTAGGCCTCACGGTAGGTTTATATTAAGAGCCAGAATCGTGCCAGTCTCGCGCGAACACAGCAATCCCCCACCCTGCGCGGCGGCCGGGAGGGGGAGTGTAAGTGAAATGTCAGAAGTTTATGTTGACGGCGTCAGAAGAGCTCGGCGGGGGTGAAGAAGATGTCGATGGTCTGACCGGATGCCGAGCCGGTGAAGTTGATGACAAGGCCGCGGCCGGTGGGCCCGAGCGCACGGATAAGCTTCTGCATATCAGGGTCTTTGTAATTGCCGCGGAAGCCGTTCTTGACGTCGTCTGAGATCATGCGGAAATTCTGTATCTCGCAGATGTCCTCGTCGAGGGTGCAGTTGATGATGACGTTGTTGCCTTTCTTGGTGAGCGAGGTGATGGTGATGCCCTCGTCGATCTCATAGGGGATGCTGCCCTGCATTGCCTTGACTGCGCTGTCGACTTCGTCCAGGCTGTCGTCGACGGTATCCTGCTGATTGTCAACGTAATCTCCGAGGTCACTATGCGAAAGCACGGCGACAACCGACTTGTCGGAGTTGCGCGAGCGGTAGGTGATTTCGACGTCGGAACCGGTGTCCACGATTTCGCGCATAAACTCGCGGGCCTTCTTGCCGGGGAGGGTCAGGGCGCAGATGCGGCACGCCAGCTGCGTGTCCTCACGGATGCTTTCGAGGTCGCGTGTGTCGTCGTTGACGTGGACTGTTATTTGGACCAGGCGGTTCTCATCATCATAGCCGATGCTGAGCACTTCGCCGGCGCTCCCGAGGTTCATGGGGCATTTGCTGTTCTCCTGCTCGATGAGTCCGCGCAGCGTGGCGGTGTCCTTGGTGCAGCCGGCAAAGCACACGGCCATCAGCGCCACGGTCAGCAATGAGATAATCTTTTTCATCATGATATTCAATTGTTTACGTTATTGTTTCTGAATATTTCGGATTGTGTCGTCGTACAGGTTGAGCAGCGCCGCGAGCACCTTCTCCTGCGACCATCGCGAGAGGACGCGGTCGCGTGCCCGCGCACCCATGGCGCAGTATTTCTCCGGCGCGGCGATTGCGTCTTCGAGGGCCTCGCGAAACGCGCGGGTGCGCTCTTCTTCGGTGTCGCGAAGCGGTATGATCACGCCGTTACAACCGTTTTCGATGACGTCTGTAGCACCATTGACGGCCGTTGTGATGACGGGCAAATCCATGGCGCCGCCTTCGAGCACGACGTTCGGAAATCCCTCGCGGTGAGAGGGCAGCACGAGTACGTCAGCGGCGGCCATCCACGGGCGCACGTCAGAGAGTTCACCGGGCGCTGTGATGCGCTCGTCATCGGCCATAATCCGCAGTACATCAGCGCTCAACGGGTCGAGCTCCGGTTCCTGACGGCCCACCATCACGAGGCGGATGTCCGGGCTGTCGATGCCGTGGAAGGCGCGCACGAGTTCGTCGATGCCTTTGTCGCGCACCAGGCGTCCCACGAAGAGGAAGGTCAGCTGCGGCGTCCTCAGATGCCCAGCCTGCGCCATAACCTCGGGCGTGCGGGAGTAATGCGCGCCGTCGATGCCGCGCAGGTTGCCGTGGCCGAGCAGTCGCAGCGGCTTGCGTGTAATCCGGCCCTGCGTCATCTGCTCCATCACGCCGCGGCTTTCCGGCACGATGTGCGTAGCACAGCGGCAGAGAAGGCGGTCTGTCGCCTTGAGTATCTTTTGCTTAACACCTGTGGCTGAGGGCCATACGAGGCCGGTGAACGTGTGGATTCGCACGGGCACACCGGCCATACGCGCCGCCATCATGGTGACGAGTCCGGCCTTCGGAGTTATGGAATGGACGATGTCGGGACGCTCGCGGCGCAGCAATCTGTACATGCTCCACAAGCTCCGAATGTCGCGTAACAGGCTGATTTGTCGCTCCATAGGCACCTCGAACGTGCGGACGCCGCGACACTTCGCCATCTCGGCCATCTCCGGTCCCGGCGAGGACACAGCCAGCACGTCATAGCCGCGGTCGGCCATGGCCTGCATCTGCTCCAGGCAGAAGGTGTGGAGCGAGGTCGGAACGGTGCTTGTGCGAACAATCTTTGTCATTTCCGTATGAGTTTGTTGTTATATGTGCGCGGCAGCGAATCCACTGACACATAGCGTTTTGGCAGTCGTTTATGATCGAGCGTCGCCTCTAATTTTGCGCGCAGCCGATCAAGTTTCTCCTCGCCGGCTTCGGCAACGAGGCGCACGGCCTGTCCCCACTCCGGATGGGGGTCGGCGGCAATGTAAAAGTCGAAGTCGGGAGCGGCGACACGGCGTATTTCTTCCTCCAGTTCTTCGGGAAAAATCTTGATGCCTCCCGAGTTGATGACGTTGTCATAACGTCCCAGCCAGCGGAAGGTGCTGTCAGTGAGCAGTTCCACCGTGTCGTTGGTAACAAAGCGTTGTGGCTCAGTGCGTTCCACAACAATAACGAGGCATCCTCGCGTGTCGGTCGAAAAGCGTATTCCGGGCAGTCCACGGTAGATGTCCGAGCCAAGCGGCCGCAATGCCACATGGCTGCACGTCTCCGTCATGCCGTATGTCTGCCAGCAGTGGAAGCCGGCGTCCATCAGCGCGTCCGCCGTAGTCTGCGCCAGCGGTGCACCGCCGATGATGATGTGGCCGATTCGCGATGCCCACTCCGGGTGCTTCAACAAACACTTTGCCTGCGAGGGCACAATTGCCAGCAGGTCAACGCGTTGCTGAATGTCGAAGTCGTTGCAGGGAGCAACGGCAATAAGCGTTCCGCCACATTCGCGGGCGCGCACGGCCATCATCTTGGCGGCGATATATGCGAAATCGAGCGGGCAGAAGAAGACAGCACCGTCGCCGAGGCCGAAGAAGGCGTTGGTGGCGCATGCTGAGGCGCGCATGTCAGCCTTTTTCAGCCTGATTTCCTTGGGCTTACCGGTGGAGCCTGACGTGTGGGCAATGATGAAGTCATTGCCGTCAATCCACTGTCTTTCAAACTCTTCTGCTGTCATCGTTAAAGTCTTTGATTAGGCATTCAGAACACATTCGGCCACGGCGCATCGGGCACTGCCCAAACCTCCGAGCCGATGCGGCGGATGCCGCTACCGACGTTATTGCTGTAAAGCTGTCCGGTGCCAAGGCCCTGCGGCATGTGCGTGTCCTTGCGACTCACCCAGTGCGCTATCTCTTCGAGACCGATGTTGGACTCAAGTGCCGACGTGGCCCACCAGCCGATACCGCGGGCCTGTGCGGCCGCAATCCACTCGTCGGCACCGCTGAAGCCGCCGCACAGCGAGGGCTTCAGGATGACGTAAGCAGGACGGATATGCTCGAGCAACTGTGCTTTGAAATCGGCCGAGGTCGTGCCAATCAGCTCCTCGTCGAGGGCAATGGAAATGGGACTCTCGCGGCATACGCGCGCCATGAGGTCGTACTGTCCGGCGCGCACCGGCTGCTCCAGAGAGTGCACGGAATACGCCGATAATGCTTCCAGCCGCTGCATCACGTTGTCGGCAGTGAAGGCTCCGTTGGCGTCGAGGCGCAACTCGAGTTCGTCGGCCGCGAAGCTGTTGCGGATAAAGCGCAGCAGCTCAAGCTCTTCGCCGAAATCTATGCCGCCGATTTTCAGCTTTATGCAGCGGAATCCGGCGGCAATCTTCTCCTTGATGCGCTCGAGCATGAGCGCGCGGTCGCCCATCCACACCAGGCCGTTTATAGGGATGCCCTTCTCGCCGCGTTCCCATGCCGTCGGCTCAGGTGCACAGCCCTTAGCCCTTGCCAGTGAGGCCATTGCGCCTTCAAAGCCGAAGCGGATAGAGCTGTACGAACTCTCCAGTGCCGCCATCGGCTCCCGGCAGGCCTCGTCAAGGTGCGCTTCGTAGTCGGCGCTGTCCTCACGGCTGAGTCCGCGGAAGAGTGCGCACTCGCCAAGGCCGCGCACCGCAGGTGCCACATCGTCCCACACCTCCACGAAAAAGGTGTCCTTGTGATGCATCACCGACCGCGACGTCCGAGCCTCAAACGTGAAGTCGAGCGTGTAGGGTTTCCAACGTGCGCGCAGCATTGTGTCAGCCGGGGAACTGGGGATACTGGTCAAAGTCGGGGTCGCGCTTCTCGAGGAATGCGTTCTTGCCTTCCTGGGCCTCGTCCATGAGATAGTACATGAGGGTGGCGTCGCCGGCAAACTCCATGAGACCGCGCTCACCGTCGAGCTCGGCGTTGAGGCCGCGCTTGATCATTCGGATGGCGAACGGGCTGCGCTTCATGATGGTCTCGCACCAGTCAACCACCTCGTCCTCAAGCTGTTCAAAGGGTACGACCTTGTTGATCATACCCATCTCCAGGGCTTCCTGCGCCGTGTACTGACGGCAGAGGAACCATATCTCGCGGGCCTTTTTCTGACCCACGCAGCGTGCCAGATAAGACGAGCCGAAGCCGGCATCAAAGCTGCCAACCTTGGGACCGGTCTGACCGAAGCTCGCGTTCTCGGAGGCGATGGTCAGGTCGCAGACAAGCTGCAGCACATTGCCGCCGCCAATCGAGTAGCCGTTCACGGCGGCAATCACCGGCTTGGTGATGCTGCGGATGGCCTTGTGAAGGTCGAGCACGTTCAGGCGCGGCGTGCCGTCCTCGTCGCGATAGCCGCCACGGGCCTTATAATGCTGGTCGCCGCCTGAGCAGAAGGCCTTGTCGCCGGCGCCGGTCAGCACTATCACGCGCACCTCCTTATGGTCGCGGCAATAGTCCATGGCGTCGAGCATCTGGGCGTTGGTCTGCGGGCGGAAGGCGTTGTAAACCTTCGGGCGGTTGATGGTGATACGGGCGATGCCGTTATAAAAATCAAAGAGGATGTCCGAATACTCTTTGATGGTTTTCCATTCGCGTTTCATATTATAAATGTCTGATGTTTATCGGTTTATTCGTTGTGACTGATTGAACGGATGTATGCGCGCCAGGCTTCGGCACCCGAATCGCCGTCGGTGACGATGTTGAGAATTGCCGGTGCGGCTGTGGTTCTGACGTCGAGAAAATGCGGAAGCAGTGCGCGCAGCGAGGTCATGTCGCGCGCCTCGTAATAGTCGAAGCCGAAGCCTTCGGCGAGTTGCTCCAACCGAAGGCTGACGATGTTGCAGAAGCGATGCTCGCGCTCCTCCAGACCGCGCGTTGAGCCGACGATACGGAAGATGTTGCCGCCGCGGTTCGAGAAAACGACCATGCGGAAGCTTGCCGGAACGCCGTCCACTGCCAATGCGCCCATGTCGTACTGCGCCGACATATCGCCGCTGATGAGCATAACGGGTGTATCTGTGACCATTGCCGCGCCGATGGCCGTGGACGTCGCGCCGTCGATGCCGCTGACTCCGCGATTGCAGTCCGTGCGGTGGAACGGTTTAGCGCACAATGCCTGAAACAGTCTGATACTCATACCGTTGGAGACGTGCACGTTTATCTTCTTGTCGTGGACGCTGACCAATTCGCGCATGGCCGTGAAGTCGTTCCACAACGTCTCCGGTGTAAACGTCATCGCCGCCTTCATGGTCATTTCCGCCGCTTCCTGCCACATTTTTCCAAAATATAACGCAGTCGTGCGGAAGGGCTGCACGGCCGACGCGAGCTGAGGCAGAAACGAGCGCGCCGGCAGCTGTATGTGCCGCGTCAGTATGCCGTAAGTGTCTATGGGCGAGGCATCTTCGTTTATGCTCCAATGCTGAATATCGGGATGGCCGCTCAGAAATGCGCCCAGGCGTCCGGAGACGAGCGGCGCGCCGACCGTGATGAGTATGCCCGGGAGCAGTTCCCTTCGCTGTTCTGCGCCAAGGCTCGCCAGCACGGCATCTATGTTGCAGGCGGTGGACGCTTCACCGCAATTGACATTGGCGTTGTCCTCCGCAAGCACCGCGATATTCGGTATGCGGGCAAGGCGGCTGACGGCGTTGCGCACCTTGTCATCCGGAGCCATCGCGCCACAGACAATCAGCACTTTACGCGGCGGCGCTAATTCCTGACCCAGCTGGCGTGCCTCGCGGGTGGGCAAGGTCATGCACGGCCCGGTCAGCTCTATCTTGCGGAAAGTCTCGGCGTCGCTGACTTCCGTCTCCGCGGCCAGCGGCGTGTCAATCTGTATATTAATGTGTACGGGCCCGCACGGATGGCCGGTGGCGGCCGTGAGCGCCTTGTTGAGTCGGCGGTTGGCATAGGTCAGCCGGCGTTCGCTGCTGTCTTCGGGCTCGATATCCACGCTGCAGCGCACGATATTCGCCAGCACGCCGGCCTGGCGGATTGTCTGCGGTTGGCCGTTGTCAATGAAATCGGCGGGGCGGTCGGCGGAGATGACCACCAGCGGAATCTGACGGTAATACGCCTCGGCCACGGCGGGAGCGCAGTCGAGCACGGCGGAGCCGGAGGTGCACACCACGGCCGCGGGACGTCCGCTCTGTGCCGCCATACCCAATGCGACGAACGAGCCAACGCGCTCATCCACAACGGTCTGCGCACGCAGCTCGGGATGGCGTTCGACGGCCATAATCAGCGGGGCATTGCGGTTTCCGGGGCACAGCACAACGTCGCGCACGCCGTAAGCAGCCAGCAGATGCGCCGTCATGCGGCATATTTTCTTCTCCGTATTTTTCATTTCAGTTACAAAAATAGTAATTTTTTCTTGACTGACAAAACGAAAAACAGCTAACGAAACGCCACCGCAAACGCCCCCACAGTCTCCGGAGAGCACCATCACGTCGGCAAAATGTCGGATGATAGCGTCATTTACAATTTTTAACTGACAAAAAGGTATTTTTAGACTACTTTTAACGCCTCCGACTGCCGTTCTCTCCACTTTTATTCGTACCTTTGCATCAAATTTTTTATCGCCGGTCACTGCTGTTCCGGCATACTTTTTAATTTGTATTTCAGGCAATGAATGACTGCGTTACCTACCAGGGGATGACCTTTGTCCCTTTTATTTCTCGTGAAAAAATTGACGCCCGAGTTGTGGAACTTGGCAAAGAAATAACGCGCGATTACGCCGGCAAGCAACCCCTGTTCATCTGTGTGCTGAACGGGGCTTTTCCTTTTGCCGCCGACCTCTTCCGCCAGTTCCCCGAAGACGCCGAGATTGAGTTCATCCGCCTCAAATCCTACTCCGGAACGGCCTCGACCGGTACAGTTAAAGAAGTTTTAGGTCTTAACACCCCAATCAAAGACCGCCACGTGATTGTTGTAGAAGATATCGTGGACACCGGACGCACCATTCAGAAGCTCCTCAACGACCTGGGCGCTCAGCAGCCCGCGAGCTTGAAAACAGCCACCCTGCTCTTCAAGCCCGACGCGCTGGAGACCGGTACCGTCCCCGAGTATGTGGGCTTCTCAATCCCCCGCAAGTTCATCATCGGCTTCGGCCTCGACCTTGACGAGCTGGCCCGCAATCTCAACGACATCTACGTCCTCAAACAAGACTGAACGCGGGCTTCGGCCCTACGTCCCATCATACACTAACATTTAAGTAAAAAAAACGCAACTACTCCAATGCTGAATCTGGTAATTTTCGGAGCTCCCGGCAGCGGCAAAGGCACTCAGTCTGAGCGCCTTATCGACCGCTACGGCCTCTATCACATCTCAACCGGTGAACTGCTTCGCGACCACATCGCACGAGGCACGGAGCTTGGCAAAATTGCTGACAGTTATATCTCCAAAGGCAACCTCATCCCCGACGAGCTCATGCTCCAGGTGCTTGAGAAAACCCTTGACGACAACCCCGAAGAGACACGCAACGGCGTGATTTTCGACGGCTTTCCCCGCACCATTCCCCAGGCCGAGGCCCTCAACAAAATGCTCGAGCGCCACGGCACCAAGCTCCACTCCGTCGTGGGCCTCGAAGTGCCCGAGGACGAGCTCGTCGACCGTCTCCTCAAACGCGGTCAGGAGTCGGGCCGCACCGACGACAACGCCGACACCATCAAGACCCGCCTCAAGGTCTACCACCGCAACACCGAGCCCCTGCGCAAGTTCTACGCCGACCGCAACGCCTATCACGGCGTCAACGGTTCCGGCTCCGTCGACAAAATATTCTCGGACATCAGCAGCCACATCGACTCGCTCAACAGCGCCGAAGCCAAAAAGAGCTGACCCACCGCTGCTGACATCCCCCACCCATTGCCTGGCTTTCTCATTCAAAACATTCTAAAAAAACAACACCTTAATACTACCATGTCACATAAAGCCCTTCTCCAAATCTACAGTGACTCGTTTCGGGACAATTACAACGATCCGTGCCTGACCGAGTACACCACGGGAAAGACAATCTCCTACGGCGACCTCGCCCGCAAGATTGCACGTATCCACATTTTCTTCGAGAAGGCCGGCATCCGCCGCGGCGACCGCGTGGCTCTCCTGGGCAAGAACACCACGAACTGGGTTGTCACCTTCATGGCCACCCTCACATACGGCGCCGTTATTGTGCCCATCCTCAACGACTTCAACTCGCACGACTGCGCGCACATCATCAACCACAGCGGCTCTGTGCTCCTCTTCGTGAGCGACACCAACTGGGCCGAACTCGACTTTGACGCCGTCGCCGACGTGCGCGCCGCCATCTCCCTGGAGTCCATGAAGGTCATCGCCGAGCATCCCTCCGACCCGGATGACCCGGAGTGTCGCCCGGATGCTCTCAAGCGCATACGCCAGCGCATCTCGCGCACCTTCCGCCACCGCTATCCCGACGGATTCAAACCCGAATACATCGAATATCCGGAGATCGACCAGGAGACCCTCGCGCTCATCAACTACACATCCGGCACCACCGGCTTCTCCAAGGGCGTCATGCTCAGCCTCCGCGCTCTCTGGGGCAACACCTGCTTCGGCATTGACTCCAAGCTCCACTACAAAGGCTCGCGCGCACTCTCGTTCCTGCCCCTGGCCCACGCCTACGGCTGCGCCTTCGACCTGATGGTGCCCCTGGCCGTCGGCACGCACGTCACCCTGCTGGGACGCTCGCCCTCGCCCATGATTCTGCTGCGCGCGATGGCCGAGGTGCGCCCCTCGCTCATCATCTGCGTGCCCCTCATCCTCGAGAAGATTTACAAGAAGATGATTGTCCCCGCCATCACCACCCGCACCATACGCTGGGTGCTGGCAATCCCCTACCTCGACCGCGCCGTTTACCCGCGCATCCGCGCCAAGCTCATGCGCGCCTTCGGTGGCGAGTTCGAGGAAGTGATCGTGGGAGGCGCACCCCTCAACGCCGAGGTCGAAGACTTCCTCCACCGTATCCACTTCCCCTTCACGGTCGGCTATGGCATGACCGAGTGCGCGCCCCTCATCAGCTACACCCCCTGGCGCGAGTTCATCCCCACCTCCTCCGGCCACGTCCTCGACGGATACATGGAGGCCAAAATCCTCACCGAGAAAGAAGGCGAGCCCGGCGAAATCCTTGTCCGCGGCACCAACGAGATGAGCGGCTACTACCGCAAGCCCGACATCACCGCCGACACCATCGAGGAAGACGGATGGCTCCACACCGGCGACATGGGCACGCTCGGCGGTCCCGACGGCCGCACCCTCTTCATCCGCGGCCGCTACAAAACGATGATTCTCAGCGCTACCGGCCAGAACATCTATCCCGAAGAGATTGAGTCGAAGCTCAACAACATGCCCTACGTCATGGAGAGCCTCGTGGTCGAACGCGACGGCAAACTCGTTGCACTGGTATTCCCCGACAGCGAAGCCGCCGACAAGGACAATATCGACGACTCGCAGATGCCGGCCGTCATGGAGAAAATCCGCCGCGAGCTCAACACCCTCGTCGCTCCCTACGAGCAGATAGCCTCCATCCAGCTCGTTCCCTCCGAGTTCCAGAAAACGCCCAAGCGCTCAATCAAGCGTTTCCTCTACATGTAATTCAGCCCGTCCGACACAACAGCGGCGCCTCTCCTGCTCAGCAAGGGAGGCGCCGCTGTTATTACGTTTGTGGCGGGGTCACTTCACGGACTTGCGCACCTGTGCCAGGTAGTCAAGGATGCCGTCTACGACGCCGCGGGCCAGACGTGTACGGTAAGCCGGGTCGGCGAGAAGTTCTTCCTCGGGCAGCGACGACATGAACAGCACCTCAACGAGCGCGTTGGGATACTCCGTCGGACCGTTCAGCGAGAAGTTGAAGTTGCCGGTCAGGCCGAAGTCGGCCAGCTTCATCTTGAGCATCGACTGATGGAGCGCATTGGCCAGCGCACGGTTCGATATGTGCTTGTAATAGCAGCTGTTACCCATCGGAATCAGAGGATTGCCGGAGGCATTGTTGTGGACGCTGACAGCCAGATCGACGCCGCCTTCCAGCCACGTCTTCTTGCGCTCGGTCATCGACGGGCCTTGATCGGAGTCGCGCGTCAACACAACCTTGGCGCCCATCTTGCGCAGCATATCGGCGGCTTTGAGGACGATGTCAAGGTTCACCTCTTTCTCAGTCAGACCCGAAGGCGACACGGCACCGGGATACTTGCCTCCGTGACCGGCGTCGAGACCGATTGTCAGGTCTTTGATGTTCAATGATTTAGGACGATGGCGCACCTCAATCACAAGGTTGTTGCCCTCATAGTCGACCGACCATCCCCACTGGAACTCGTCTTTGAGGCGGATAACCAGCGTGAGCTCGTCGGCACCGTCGCGGCGCAGGTCCACAAAGTCAATCATGCCCGGGGTGTTGAGCTGTGTGAGCCAGTTGGTGTTGTTGGTGGCGCCATAGAGCGTCACAAGAATTGTCGACGGGTCAATCTCTGAGCGCGTATAAAACGGCAGACGCTGAGGCAGGCTGACCACGATGCGGTCGGTCTTGCCCGTGTTGGTGACGCTGGTGCTTCCGGTGTTGACGGTGGCAGCGCCGGGGCCGCCCTCCGTCACGGATGACTTGGGCACGTAGGCAAAGTCGTTCTCGCCAAGCATAACCTGGTAGAGATTCGATGTCTCGCCGACAGCCGTCAGAGGCACGTCGGCAGGCAGATAATTCATCTTTGAACCGCCGAGACGGTCGGCGCCGTTGCCGAACTGCAGGTAGGCATACTCCTTGGTCAGCAGGTGTTTGGGCCATTTCAGCGGAGTGGTCTCGGTGCGTTTCGCTGCGGGAGCCTTGCGGTTGGTCTCGTAGAACACGCGGTCGACGGCCGTGGCCGTTTCCGAGCCTAACGTTGCCGTGAACGGAATCTCGTTAAGCCCCGGCTTCAGCTGAATCTCGGCGCCGAACGAGCCGGTTTTGTAGACATGACACTCCTTGCCGTCGATGGTGGCCTTCGCGCCGGGAGTGGTGACGCCTATCGAATAATACTTGGCGGTATAGACCGTGTCGCGGGCCTCATCGTCATGATACACTTTCAGCTTCGGAGCCTCGGCCCACGCTGCTGACGCACCGCAGAGCACGGCTGCCGACAGTGTCAGAATTTTCACACTTTTCATGGTTAGTATTTTATTAATCTTGACATTTCGATATCCGATTGATTATCAGTCTGTTGCTTTCATTATCGCACGCAGTGCCTGAAGGTTGATATAGCGCTTGCCCGAGCCGCGGCGAATGGAGAATACCTTCTTATGGCGAGCCGAAGCCGTGGCGTTGGCCTGACAGCGGTTGCCGGGCAGCAACGGCTGCACATCGGCAGGGAGCGAGTCCATGGTCACCATGTATTTATCGGCGACGGGCGGGTAGCCCAGGCGCGTGTGCATCTTCATCACCTCCTCAGGATTCTCACCTGGCAGAGCGCCTTCGATGACAATTGCGGCTGTGGAGATATAGCGCGGGATAAAGTCCTGATCCACAGCCCATTTATCCTTGGTGTCGCGCACCACATCCTTGCCCTGGAGCGAGTGATAGAACGAGCGCGAGGCCTTGTCCACGCAGTCCTCGGCAGTGAGGCGGCCGCTGTTGATGTCCTTGTCAAGAAGATGATGGGCGTTGTCATAGCGGATATAGCCCATACCGGTCGAGTCGTTGCCGGTGACGGAGAAGTTGGTGCGAATCAGTGCAGTAGGCTCGCCTTCGCCGCCGATGGGAAAATAGTTGTAGCCATTGTCCCACGTCTCAAAGTATGCGGCACCTCCCTCGGCATCTATTACGCCGAAGTTGGCCTGCACGCCCATGGGTCGCGCCAGCGTGTCGAGCATCGTGCGGAAGTCGCTGACAGTGCGGCACTTGCGCAGTGCCATCGCCATGACTTCGCCCTCGCGGTCTTTGACACGCGCCGTGTCCGGTGCGAGGTTGTAAGAGGCTGTGTTCATGATGGCGAAGCCCACGCGGTTCATGCCCGTCCACGCCTCGCGCAGTGCGGTATCGGCCTGGTTGAAGAGGCCGACGTAGGCATACTCGCCTTTGACGGCGGGTTCTATGCGTTTGAGGAAATTGTGAGGCGCACCCGTGTCACGGTGCTTCCAGAGCATGGGCCGGCCGTTGGCCGTGGCGTGGCCCGAGGCGACCAGCGAGGTGCACGCCTCTCCGGCGATTACAGCGCCTATCAACAGAACCAGGCAGAGAATCAACTTTTTCATCTGAGGAATTTCTTGGGGAGGATGAACACGCCGATGGCGATGCCGAAGTTCCAGGGGCGGGTGCCCGCCGAGGTGTAGTTGGCATAAGCGTTAAGCGTGGCAAACGGGAGCGTATAGCACAGGTCGAGCTCGCTGAAGAACACCGGGCGCGTGAACCAGTCGCCGTGCACGGCCTCGCCGTAGGCGCCGGGGAGGATGGGGCGGATGGGCACATAGCCGTTGGCAACGAGGCGTGCCGAGATGTTGGAGTTGTACTTGTAGATGGGCACCAGCGACAGCGCCGCGAACGAGTTGGCGTGATAGCTGGGGTTGAACGAGTTGTAGGTCTGGGTGGTCGGGTGGAATGCCGGCGCACCGGTCAGCGAGGCGTTGAAGTCGCGCGTCAACTTGCGCGTCGACAGCATGATGTCCGACTCCACACCGAAGCTGAAGTGGGCGCCGCCGCTGAAATAGTTGCGCGTCACGCTCTCCAGCTGCAGCCACTTCGGGCTGTTGTCAAACTTGACATCGCCGGCCAGTTGTGCGAACGGCGTGAAGTGCATCTTGCCTAGGACGCCCATGCCGGTGAAGGAGTACGACGAGCCGGAGGTCGGGAAATTCATGTCATCCAGCGTGCTTCCCTCGTAGCCCAGACGCAGCTGTCCCAGGTTGTAAGTGGCCTTGTCGCGGCCCGAGCGGTAGGAGACATCGGCGTTGTCCGGATAGAACGAGTCGCGGATGTGGCCGAAGCCGGTGCCGAGCAGGAAGCGGCCGCGGCGGCCGGCAGCCCATGTGTATTTCAGCAGGGCATAATACTCGTAATTGATGATGAACGACGGAATCTTGTCCTCGAAGAACAGCTGCTCCGTCTCGTGGTAGTTCTGACGTCCGGCCACAGCGGTGAGCGACAGCGCCGAGGGAATGCGCGAGGCGAAGTTGAGGCGCGCGTTCAGCTCGCCGCCCATGTATGTCTGGCCGATCCAGCCGTTGATGTTGGCGCTTATCGATGAGAACGACAGCGTGCGGTATCCTGCCGAGAAGAATAGATAACTGGAAGTGGCGGAGGTGATGTAGCCGCCGATGCCGAGGGCGAAATTCTGCTTGGGAGCGGCGCGCAGATTCAGCTTGAACAGTCCGTTCGCCGAGTTGTAAGTAGCTGTTGGATAGAGCTCTGAAAGGCGGCCTGAGGACATGGCGCGGTAATAGGCCGCACGTGCCGACGTGATGCCGAAGGTGTCAGTATCGTGGCGCGGGCGGAACATGTTGGCGATGAAGCGGTTCTGCTTCGGCGTGGCGCCGGTGACCTCCACCGAGTCGAAGCGCAGGTAGGGCGTCTGCGAGCGGAAGGCGCCGCGGGCCGTCTCCACGGCGATGCGCGGACGACGTGTGTGGATGCGTCCTTTGATGGAGTCCATCATAGCCATGGTGGTGTTGTAGCCCATGGTGTAGATGTCCTGCGCCTTGCCCCAGTCGAGCAGGCCGAACTGATGGGCATTCACTGCGATGCGGATGCCTTTCTTGGGTGGCACGACGCTGTGCTGCTGGCGCGTGACGAGATTGTCAATCTGGTCGTAGAGCGACGTCTGCGGCCCGTGCGTGCCGGAGTTCACCGTCACGCCGAGCATGAAATCGGGTGCGAAGTCTTCTTTCATGACGTCAACGGGGAAGTTGTCGAAGATGCCGCCGTCATAGAGCAGCGCACCGTTCATGCGGATTGGCTGGAAAACAATCGGGAACGACATCGAGGAGCGCACCGCCTCGCCAAGCGGCCCGGTGGCGTGCACAACCTTATGTTGCGCCGCAACATCCGAGGCCACGCACCGGAAGGGCACAAACAGATTGTTGAAGTTGCCCTTGCACTGCGCGTTCGCGGCCGAGAACAGCTCCATGAATCCGAAGCTCATGGGGTTGGGGTTGATCAGCGATGCCGGCACTGAGTCGGCCGGCGTCTCCTTCTTGGCCAGCGGGATGGAGAACAGCGAGGGCGTGGGCGTCTCGCGCGAGAAGTAATAGCCGTAGTTGGGATTTATCTGTCCCGAGCTCCAGTAGGAGAACTCCTTACTCTGAAGCAGCGCCATCATCTCCTCCGGCGTGTAGCCCATCGAATAGAGCGAACCCACGATGGCGCCCATCGACGTACCGGCGATGTAGTCGATAGGTATATCGTTGTCTTCCAGCGCCTTGATTACTCCGATATGGGCGATGCCGCGTGCTCCTCCGCCACTGAGCACCAGGCCGATGCTCTGGTGAGGCTTATTGGCAACGGTATCGGCAACGGTGTCGGCGGCAACAGCTTTTGCGGCCGTCGGTTCAGGCTGCTGCGCAAACAGCGGCGCGGCTGCTGTGCTCACAGCGGCCGCGGCAAGTAGGGAGACGATGAGGCGGGACCTGTTCATAGTCGTTGACACTCAGGCTATTCCTTGATGTAAGGATCGAGAACATCGCGCCAGATGAGATAGCCCTGACCCAGCAGGTGTAGTCCGTCGTTGGTGATGTCCTTGCGCAGATTGCCGTTCTCGTCGGCGAGATGCGGATAGACGTCGATGAAGGTGACACCCTTTTCCTTGCAGATTTCCTTCAGGCGCACATTGATGTCGCGGATCACCTGGTCCTTGCCGAACATTGCCTTGTAGCGCTTGTAGTCGACATTGTTGATGGGGAAGATGCTCTGCACATAGAGCTTCGTCTGCGGCGTGCGTTCGCGGATGAGGTCGATGAGCTTGCCGGCGGCCTCTGCGATGGAGTCGGCCGAGAGATTGTGGCTGACGTCATTGGTGCCGCTGAGCAGGAAAATCTTGGCGGGATGGCCGTCGACGACAGCGTCGAGGCGGTCGGCGATGCCCTGGATGACATCGCCGTTGATGCCGCGGTTGAGGATGCGGTGGTCGTTGAAGAGCTCGTGCCACTCGTCGCCGTGAGTCAGGGAGTTGCCCAGCATCACGATGGATGTGGAGTCGCAGCCCAGCGTGTTGAACAGCGTGGCGCGCTGGCCCCACAGCTCGGTGTACTTCTTCGTCTTCTGGATTTCGACCAGTTCCTCGTTGGTGATGGCCTGCGCGCACAGAGCGGTGAGCACGGCGGCCACGATAAAAATAAACTTACGCATAGGTATTACACTTATTATCAATGAAATGTGAGGGGTTGCACACGGGCAGCCCCGCTGCGGAGCCCCGGGCTCCGCGATGACAGCCCGGGGCCTCGTTCAGTCAAAGGTTGTTACTCGGCGGCGCGGTAGGCGTCGACGGCGTTCTTCACCGAGCCGTGCATGAGCAGGAGACGCTTTGCCTCCTCGTAGGGCAGGCCAAGTTCCTCGACGACCATGCGGGTGCCGCGGTCTACGAGCTTGGCATTGCTGAGCTGCATGTTCACCATCTTGTTGCCTTTAACGCGGCCCATCTGAATCATGACGGAGGTGGTGATCATGTTGCAGATCATCTTCTGACCTGTGCCGGACTTCATGCGTGAGGAACCGGTGACGTACTCCGGACCGACGATCATCTCGATGGGAATGTCGGCAACCTGGCTAACGGGAGCATCGGGGTTCGAGGTGATGGCGGCCGTGAGGATGCCGTGCTTCTTGGCCTCTTCGATGGCGCCGATCACATAGGGGGTGGTGCCGGAGGCGGCGATGCCGATGACGGTGTCCTTGTCATTGATGCCGAAGGACTCGAGGTCTTTCCAGCCCTGCTTGGTGTCGTCCTCGGCGTTCTCGACCGGGTTGCGCAGGGCGATGTCGCCGCCGGCGATGAGGCCGATGACCCATGAGGGGTCCATGCCGAATGTGGGAGGAATCTCGGAGGCGTCGAGCACGCCGAGGCGGCCGGAGGTGCCGGCGCCCATGTAGAAGATGCGGCCGCCCTTCTTCATGCGCGGAACGATGGCCTCGACAAGTTTCTCAATCTGGGGGATGGCCTTCTCTACGGCCAGGGCAACTTTTTTGTCTTCGGTGTTGATGTCGTGGAGAATCTCGCCTACCGACTTCTTCTCCAGGTCATTATAGAGCGATGACTGCTCTGAAATCTTTACAAATGCCATTACGTTTGTTGTGTGATAGGGTTAACGGAGTGATGATTAGGCGTGGAACTCGATGAGGCCCTGCATGGGACTCTTGATGATGGTGCCGACGGTGCAGCCACATTCGCCGGCAGCCTCGGTGAGCACATCTTTATAATAGTAAGCGATGGAGCCGATGAAGTTCACCATGAGCATATTGTAGTCCTTATACTGCTGGATGTTGCGCACGAAGAAGCTCTTGAAGGCGTTCTTCACGAGAGCCTTGATTTCGGGGCGGTCGATGTTCTGGATGAGGAACGGGGTCACGGAAGCCAGGAAGCGGTTGCCCTGCGGCTCCTTGTAGACGCGGCGGATGATGGTGAGGCGGTCGAGCTCGTACTGTTTCAGGAATTTCTCGCACAGGTCGGCGGGAAGCTGATTCTTGAGCACATCGCCCAGCAGAATCTTGCCCAGCACGGCGCCGGAGCCCTCGTCGCCGAGTATGTAGCCCAGGGGCGAAACATTGTCCTGAATCATCTCGCCGTCATAGTAACATGAGTTGGAGCCGGTGCCCAGGATGCAGGCGATGCCGGCGCTGTGTCCGCACAGAGCGCGGGCGGCGGCCAGCAGGTCGGTGGCGACGTCAATCACCGGAGCGGGGATGCTTTTGCGGATGGCGCTTGCAACGTTGTTGCAAACTTCGGGGCTGATGCAGCCGGCGCCGTAGAAGTAAACGGCGGTGATGCCCTCGGCGCTGCCCAGCTCGGGCATAAGCTCCGTGGCGATGCGCTGTGCCATCTCCTCTTCGGTGAGCATCACTGCATTCATGCCGGTGGTGAACACCTGCTTAACTACTTTTCCATTCTCAACGAGGCACCAGTCTATTTTGGTGCTTCCACAATCTGCTATAAGTTTCATATCTTGATATAAATTTTGTTTTTATAAAGGAAGTATCCGGGAATCCAGATTAAGACAACGAATGCGAGGGCAAAGAACAGCGAGCCCAGCGTGGGGTCGCCGCCGGCAAGCGGTGTCCACACGGCGTTGTAGAACCATCCGGCCACGCTGATCATGCCGTCGCGGGCGGCCTCGCCCGAGTACGGCACCTTGATGCAGCCGAGGACAATGCTCATCACCGCGCCAAGCACATACATGAACAGCGGGTTGATGCCGAAGGCCTCGAAGAACTTGCACCAGCGCTTGTAGCCCTTGATGTCGATGATCCAGATGAGCAGGCCGAGGAACAGCGACGCCAGACCGCAGGTGGTCAGCACGAACGTCGGGCTCCAGATTTTCTTGTTGATGGGCACTCCGTAGCTGAGCAGGAAGCCCGTGAAGGTGAGGATCGTACCCACGATGAACAGTTTGTTGATGCGCAGGTTGTTGTCCTTTGTCGACAGAATCAGACCGCCGCACATAAAGCCGATGAGCATGTGGGCGATGGAGGGGAGTGTTGAGAGGATGCCCTCCGGGTCAAAGGCCAGCCGCTGGCCGTCGACAGTCTCGTGATACATGTGGTCCTCGCCGAGGACGGCGTTGTCGAGGCGGGCGATGATGCTCTGCTCGGAGAACTCAAGGCCGTTGCCTATGAGCAGCAGCACGGTGTAGAGCACGAGCATGCCGAAGATGAACCACGGCAGCATCTTGCGGCCCACGCCTAACGCTATCAGCGAGCCCAGGCCATAGCACAGGGCCAGACGCGGCATAACGCCGAGGATGCGGATTTGGTCAAAGTTGCACATCGCCTCCCACACCCCCTTCTCAGGGATGCCGCGCAGGAATTTGCCAAACCATGCGACTCCGAGGCCGATGGCAAAGATGACGATGGTGCGCACCAGAATCTTGCGGCAGCACTGCCACGAGAGGCGGAACTCGAACTTGCGCAGCGAGAAGTAGGTGGAGATACCCATGATGAACATGAAGAACGGAAACACCAGGTCGGTGGGTGTCAGGCCGTCCCATGAGGCGTGCTCCAGAGGTGGATAGATGTGGCTCCATGAGCCCGGATTGTTCACCAGAATCATTCCCGCGATGGTGATGCCGCGGAGAATGTCCAGCGCCAACAGGCGTGAGGGGCGTTTTTTCTCTGTATGTTCCATAAGCAATGATTAGAGGCTTTTCAGAGAGGTTCTTTGTGGATTAATAATTACAGATTACAGGATAGATTCTCAAAGTGGTTTATTATCAAGAGTATTTTGAATGTTTACTCGGCCGGACCGGCTGGACGCGGGGTCGTCACCTCGTCCACGAGATAAGCGATTGACTTATAGTTGACACCGCTGTTGGTGGTGAGACCGATTTCGCAGGTGCGCGAGTTGGAGAAACCGCGCGCCACGCCGGCCACTTGCAGCTGAGGTTTGAGTTTGCGCAGAGCCCAGCGGTTGAGTTCGGGCACCATGAAGCCCTTGTCGCCGGCAAAGCCGCAGCATCCCACCTCGGAGGGCACCACCACGTTCTTCGAGCAGCGCGAGGCCAGGCCGATGATGGTGGAAGCCAGGCCCATGCGGCGCGTCGAGCATGTCACGTGAACAGCCACGGTCTCTGCGGTGGGTTTGAAGTTGAGGTAGGGCACCAGGAACGTCGAGATAAACTCGGCTGGTTCGTAGAGCTTCATCGAGTGGATGTGGTCGCGCATGCGGTGCAGGCACGGGCTCTGGTCGCAGAGCACGGGGATGCGGCCGTCTTCCGAGGCTTCGAGCAGCGCCTTCTCCAGCTCGGCGGTCTTGGCGTCGGCGATGTCGGGCATACCTTTGCTCTCCCATATCATGCCGCAGCACAGGCCCTTCATGTTGCGCGGGAAAATCACCTCATAGCCGGCCTTGTTGCACAGGCGCGTCATCACCTTGACCAGGCTCTCCACTTTCTCGCCTTTTTCGGCAGTGGGGCCCATGGTCTGGTTGATGCACGAGGGGAAGTAGACCACCTTGCGGGGCAGCGACGGCTGATTGACCTTGACGTCAGCGGCGCCGGGCAGAGCGGACGACCACAGGGGCACGCCGCAGTGGTTGAGGCCGCGGCCGATGGCGTCGACGGCCTTGTTGCCGATGACGGCGCGCACGCCGTTAGCCATGCTGAGCACCGGACGCAGCGTGCTCTCGATGCCCGAGAGATGCTTCGCAGCCCAGGCGCCGGTCTTGTAGCCCATCGAGCCCTTCGGCAGAGCTTTCTCGCGGAGGTCGTGGATGAGGTCGGCGGTGTTAATCTTCATGGGGCACGAGGTGGAGCACAGTCCGTCGCCGGCGCAGGTCTCGTTGCCGTAATATTTGAAGCCCTTCTCAAGCGACTTCAGCAGCTTCGGGTTGCGGCCCGACGAGCGCAGGTACGAAATCTCGCGCTGCGAGGCGATGCGCTGACGTGCCGACAGCGTGAAGCCGCATGACACGCAGTTAACCTCGCAGAAGCCGCATTCGATGCACTTGTCGACGTGCGGGTCGGTCAGCGGCAGATGCTTGATGTTGCGGATATAGCACTCGGGGTCGTCGTTGAAGATGACGCCGGGATTGAGGATGCCCTGCGGGTCCATGGCGTCCTTGAGGCGGCGCATCATGGCGAAGGCTTTGCTTCCCCACTCTTTCTCGACGAACGGCGCCATGTTGCGGCCCGTGCCGTGCTCGGCTTTCAGCGAGCCGTGATATTTGTCGACGACGAGGCGCTCGATTTCGAGCATCAGGTGCTTGTAGCGCTCGATGTCGGCCTCGGTCTCGAACGACTGGGCGATGACGAAGTGGTAGTTGCCCTCCAGGGCATGGCCGTAGATGCAGGCGTCGTCGTATCCGCAGTCCTCGAGGAGCTGTGCCAGCTCGCAGGTGGCGTTGGGCAGGTCGTCGATATGGAAAGCCACGTCCTCGATGAGCACCGTTGTGCCCGGCGCGCGCGTGCCGCCGACGGCGGGGAAGATGCCGGAGCGGATGGCCCACCACGGCCCGTAAACGGCCGGGTCAGACGTGAACAGTATGTCTTTCTTGAATGTGTCGAAGGCTGAGAGCACTTCTTTGATGCCGCGAATCTGAGCATCCAGTTCCTCCTGCGTGTCGGCCTTGGTGTCCATGAGCAGGGCGGTCAGCGAGTCGCCGGTTATGTCGTTGCACGACGAGAGGCTCTTCTTGTCGAGCATCTCGCAGCTGTCCACAAGGCCGCTCTTCTTGAGAGCCACGACGGCGCGGCTGGCCTCGTACATCTCGCGGAAGTAGACCATCGACGAGGCCACGAACGGTTTGATGGGCGCCGTACGGCAGGTGATGGAAGCCAGGAAGCCAAGCGTGCCCTCCGAGCCGACCATGCAGTGGGCGATGATGTCGAACGGATTCTCGTAGGCGATGAACGGGCGCAGGTTCAGGCCCGTCACGTTCTTGATGCGGTATTTCTTTTCGATGAGGTTATAGAGCTCGCGGTCGTTGTGAATCTCCTCGCGGATGGCCTCGATCTCGGTGAGCACCTCGGGGTGTGACTCGGCGAAAGCCTCGCGCGAGCGGGCGTCGCCGGTGTTGAGCAGCGTGCCGTCGGCGAGCACGATGCGCACGGAGCGAAGGATGCGGTCGGAGTTGGCGTGTGTGCCGCAGTTCATGCCCGATGCATTGTTGATGACGATGCCGCCGACCATGGCCGAGTTCTTGGAGGCGGGGTCGGGCTCGAAGAAGCGTCCGTAGGGCTTCAGCAGCTCGTTGACGCGAGCGCCGACAATGCCGGGCTCGAGGGTGATGACCGAGGCGTCGTCGTTAAACTCATAATTCTCCCAGTTCTTGCCGGCCACGAGAAGCACGGAGTCGGAGATGGCCTGACCGGACAGCGAGGTTCCGGCGGCGCGGAAGGTTACGGGCACGCGATGAGCCGTGGCGGCACGAAGCACCTGCTGCACCTCGCGAACATTGCGCGAACGGACAACAACCTGCGGCACAAGGCGATAGAAACCGGCATCTGTGCCCCAGGCAAGGCAGCGCAGGTCGTCGGTGTAGATACGGTCTTTCGACACGTATTGCTTTATATTTCTTAGGAATTCAGTGGTATTGGGCTTCACGGACCTTGGAGAATTAAGAATTGTGATGAATGATGGTGGTTCGAAGAGAGAGAGCTGAAAGTCTGCGGCCCGGGGCACTGTCTGACGGCGCCCCGGACAGCAGCGGTGAGAGTTTATTTCTTATAGATGTGATACTTTTCTGAACGTGCGGCAAAGTCGGCGGCATCCTTGTTCCAGTAGTCGATGATGTCCGCAACCTTGTGGTTCTTGGAGAAACGCTGGCGAATCTGCTTCGAGCCGGACACCTTGTCAAACATGCTGAAGCGTTTGGGGTTGGCATTTCCGGTCTTAAAGGTGGCCTTGTCGGGATACATATCGGCGAGCTCCTGCATGACGTAGAACTGAGTCAGCGAGAGCGGAGCGATGTCCTTGTTGGTGATGTACACCTCCACACCCTGAAGATTCTCGCCCTGGCCAACTGAGTAGAAGGGTTTGACGTGGATGGGACGGAACATGAGGCCGGGGAGGTTCAGAGCGTTCAGACGTTGAGCCAGTTTCTCGGCGTCGACCCACTGTGCGCAGAAAAGTTTGAAAGGCTCGGTGTAGCCCACGCCGATCGACATATAGCCCAGTTCACCAAGGATGCCGGACACGGGATAGTACTCGGCAATCTCGGGCGAGGGAATGTGGGGCGAAGGGAGCACCCAGGGCATGCCGGTCTCGCGGAAGCTCATGTTGCGCTTGTATCCGTCCATGGGCACCACGGTGAGTTTCACCTTCTTGCCGCCCTTGAGGATGCCTTCCTCGTTGAGATACTGAGCCAGCTCGCCGGGAGTCATACCGTACAGGTAAGGGATGGGGAACTGCGACACGAACGAGATGCAGTCGGGCTCAGTCAAGTTGCCCTCGATTTTGTCGCCGAGGGGATTGGGACGGTCAAGGACCATGAACTCCTTGCCGAGTTCGGCGCAGACATCCATGGCCTCACCCATCGTGGAGATGAATGTGTAGGAACGACAGCCGATGTCCTGAATGTCATAGACGAGGACGTCCACATCCTTGAGCATCTCGGCGGTCGGACGTCGGGTCTTGCCGTAGATCGAGTAGACGGGCACGCCGGTGGCGGGGTCGGTCATATTGTCCACATGGTCGCCGGCATGAACGTCGCCGCGCACGCCGTGCTCGGGGGCAAAGAGAGCCGTGAGTTTCACACCGGGAGCCTCGTGGAGGATGTCCACGGTGCTCTTCAGGTTGTTGTCGACGCCGGTGGGATTTGTGATGAGGCCCACACGTTTGCCCTGCAGGCTCTTGAAGCCGCCGTCACGGAGCACCTCCACGCCCGGCTTCACGTGAGCCGACAGGCTCACGCTCACCAGGGCGGCGGCGGCAATGGTCAGTATGGTTCTGAGTTTCATTGCTTTTGAAAAAACGTTTGCTTGTTTAGTTGCTTTGCGTTAGAGACTCATTATTATTTCTTCTCGGCAACTTCCTTGTGCTTGGCGCCGTATTCGGGGTTGATGTGCGGACGCACGAGGAATGTCACAGTCCATGTGGCCAGGTTGCAGCCCAGCACCCAAAGGAAGAAGCCCTTGTAGGAGCCGCCGAAGACACTCTCCAGAATCCAGCCGGCAACCATGCCGGGGAGCATCATACCCAGGGCCATGAAGGCGGTGCAGATGGCGTAGTGAGATGTCTTGTACGGGCCCTCGGCGAAGTACATCATGAAGAGCATGAAGGCGGTGAAGCCGAAGCCGTAGGCGAACTGCTCGAGGATGATGCAGCACCAGGTGATGATCTTGCCGGAGAGGAGTGAATAGTCGGGCTGAATGTTCGACAGAACAATGTAGGCCACGCAGTTCAGCGAGGTAGCCAGCGCCATGGGCCAGATCCACTTGCGCAGACCGCCCTGAGCGGCGCAGATACCGCCGATGATGCCGCCGATGGTGAGGCCCACGATGGCCAGCACGCCATAGGCGAAGCCCACCTCGGTCTGAGTCATGCCCAGACCACCCTCATTGACGGGAGCGAGCAGGAACACCTGGCAGAGCTTAACGACCTGTGCCTCGGGCAGACGGTAGAGAAGCATGAACAGGATAGCCAACCACACATATTTCTTCTTGAAGAAGGTCACGAACGAACCGGCGAATTCGCGTCCGATCATGCCGATTGACTTCTTCTCGCCGCTGTCGGAGCCAACGGGTTTGTCGGCAGCGGGATAAGGCAGGATGAAGAGGTGATAGACAAACACCAGAGCAAAGAATGCCGAGCAACCGATGATGGTGTACTGCCATGCGAGCGACACGCTGCCGGTAGCAGAGGTCAGAGCGCCGGCGATCATCACCAAACCGCCCTGGCCGAAGACACTGGCGCAGCGGTAGAAGGTTGAGCGGATGCCGACAAACAGCGACTGCTGGTTGGTGTTCAGCGCAATCATGTAGAAACCGTCGGAGGCGATGTCGTGAGTGGCCGAGCAGAAAGCTGTGATGAAGTAGAAGAAGAGGCAGAGCATGAATGCCGAGGTGGGCACGCCGGCGGCGATTTCCTTGGCATCAGGCAGAGGCAGGGTGAAGGCAATGGCGGCGAGGCCGATGGCCACGCACAGCTGCATGACTACGGTCCACCAGCGTTTTGTTCTGATGATGTCCACAATGGGGCCCCAGAAGGGTTTGATGACCCAGGGGAGATAGAGCCAGCCGGTGTAGAGCGTGGCGTCGGTTTTGCTCATACCCATCTGGGTAAAGAGCACCATGGTAACCATGTTTATGAAAATAAACGGGATACCCTGTGCGAAGTACAGCGTGGGAATCCAGGCCCACGGGTTGCGCGTTGTTGCTTTCATTGATTATTGATTGGTTGTTGTTATTTGTCTTTTTAAGGTTGTCGGCCGGGGCCGGCCGGCGTTCTGATTCCGGGCCTTGCGCGCGTATGCGGGACGGCCGCGGGGCGATAGCTTTACTTGTAATAGTCCTTCAGCTCGGCCGAGGGGAAGTAGTGGTTGAGGATTTGCTGGTAGGAGTAGCCACGGGCGCCCATGACGGCGGCGCCGATCTGGCAGAGGCCCACGCCATGACCCCATCCGGCACCGCGAAGGGTGAAGGCGGCGGGAACGCCGTCGGCGCCGATGTCGTGGCGCTCGACGGTGAAGGCCGAGCTGTAGAGGTGGCTCTTCGACAGCGTGCGGCGTATCTCCAGCTCCTTGCCGATGACCATGGTGCGTTTGGTGCCCACAAAGCGCAGGCGCACGAGGCGTCCGGAGGTGCCGCGCTCGAGCGGCTGAAGGTCGATGATGCGTCCGAAGTCGATGCCGGAGCGCTCTCTGACGAGCTCTGAAATCTGCTCCTGGGTGTAGTGAACCTCCCAGCGGTAGAAGTCCTTGGTCTCCTGATCGTAGTTGTTGAGCACCTGCGAGAGGATGGCCGGGTCGGCGGTGTTGCAGAAGGCGTCGGGACGTCCCTCGATCCACTTGCAGGCCGTGTCCTCGCGGCGCAGGTCAGGGAAGTTCTCCTCGTCGGGATTGTCGAGGCGCGCGCGCAGGTAGGTGTAATGCTTGGGCTCCCAGCAGTTCTCGAACTCTTCGAAGACGCCGCCGCAGCATTTCGAGAAGCGGGCGTCGCAGAGTTCGCCGTCGAACCACAGCACAACGCCGCGCGTAGCGTCGATGGCCTCGGCGACCTTGGGAGTCGTCTGGCGCGTGACGCCCTGATAGCGCTGGCAGTGGTCGTCGGCACATACGTCGAAGTTCACATGGTCCTCGCGGTCATACCATTTTATGCGCTCCTCCTCGGTCTCGGTGCATGCGCTGTAAAGCTCGCCGCTGTCGGTGATGCGGTGGTTCTTCACAATCTGCGCCAGCAGCCATGAGCGGGAGATGACGGCATGGGCCTTGAGCAGTTCCAGCGAGGCATTGGCGCTCATCTCCGACGAGATAACGCTCTTGAGGTAGTCCTCGACGGGCAGCACATTGATGACGGTCACCTGACCGTTCTCCACGATGAACTTTGCGGCGCCGGAGAAGCGCTGGTTTTCGCGGCGCTCCCAGTGGAAGTTCACGCCGATGACCACGTCCTTGATTTCGAAGACGCAGCCCTCGGCCGGGGTGAAGACGAGGGGTTCGGTGAAGACGCTGCCCTGCCAGGAGAGGTTTCCGTCGGGGGTGACGGAGATGGTCTGCGGGCCTGTTACGGCCGTACCGGCCACGTTGTATGAGCCCATGAGAACGATGTCGATGCTCGGGGCTGAGAGAATGCCAACTGAAACTGTAGGTTCCATGTGAGTGTCTTTTGGGGTGTGTATAGGGAGTGTATTAAGTTACTGAGGCTCAGAGGCGTTCGGCCACGGCGGCAATCTCATCGTTGCTGAGGCAGAGCTCGTCGACGATTGTGCGCACCAGGTCGGCATCGAGTTTCACGAAGTCTTTCTCAAGCGGGGTGATGAACACGCCGCCCATGTCGACGGATGCGGGGCTGAGGAGCATCTTGCCCTCGCCCTCCATGCCGTAGAACGACGGACGGTGCTGTTTGCGGGGAATCACCACGAGGCGCTCGCCGGCGGGGGTGGCATAGCACAGCAGGTTCATCATGGGCTCTGTCTCGCCCTCTTTCTGCGGCAGGGCGTCGTAGAGACGTTTGAACAGGCGTGCGCCCTCCTTGTGGTCTTTGGCGTCGACAACAAAGACGTTGAGGGGCAGGGTGTCGACCAGATAGAGCGTGGCCTCGCCATCCTTGGCAATCTCTTTGAGCTCGGCTTTTTCAAGAGCCGGGGCGATGGTGAGGAAGTCTGAGTTGCCAGCCTGGAAGTGCATGTGGTCAGGAGCAGATGCGCCGCACTTGGGGCCGTTGTAGAAGACGGTGTACTCGTCCAGCTCGTGTGCCAGGTCCATCATGTCTTCGACGCGCTCGTAGATGAGCTGATCGACGTGACGCTGGTCGGGGATGGTGAGATGGCGGGGAAAGATGGGGAAGGGGTTGATGAGGATGATGTACTTGCCATCGGGTCCCCACTCTATTCCGCGCTGCACCTCGGGGCGGTTTGCGCCGCAGAGGAAGCACTTGCGCTCCTTCAGGCTCTTGGCGTCGACCTTGGCCGAGGAGGAAACTATGCGTGCGGGGTTGAACTGCACCTTCACTGTCATGCCGTCGACGTCAAGTTCTTTGACTTTCACCCCCTTCAGGGCCTCGAAGTTGCCGGCGGCCATGGGCCACTCCTGCAGCTGCTCTTTGATGAATTTATTGATTTGGCTTGATGTTACTGCCATTGTCTGTCTTGCTTTTGAGCGGGCATTTCTGTTGGCTTGCGAACACGCTGTATATCAGCTTTTTACAGCTGGCTTCATCGGCGGTGTCCGAGTCGCAGGAATGCCCTCTTTTATAAAAAACGTTTACTCATACTGCCGCGGAAAGGGGTTTCCGCGGCGGTATGAGGTTAGATTTTCTTCAGTGCGGGATGCGACGATGATGTTTATTTGCCTTTGTTCATGTCCACACGAGCCTGGAGCTCCCAGGTGCGGATGCGGTCTTTGTAAAGGTTGTTGTTGTTCATCTTCACCACGTCGAGAGATGCGTCGGAGTTGTCCTCCCAGCGGCGGCACAGGTAAACCACATCGTAAACGCGGCCGATCTGGTGGTGGCGCGAGAAAGCAAGACCCAGAGCGTAGTCCTCACCGTAGGAGGTGTTGGGCACGTGAATCTCACGGAGCATGGGGGTGTAGAACGCACGGGGAGCGCCGAGGCCGTTGATGCGCAGAGCGTTGTTGCGGCCGTTCTCGGGAGTCCACTCCTTGTGGTCGATTACGCCGGGGGGAATGGGGTTCTTGTCGATGTCTGTGAGCTCGTAGGTGCCCACAACCATTGCGCACTTCTGATCGTAGAAGGCTTTCACCATCTTGGCCAGGGTGTTCTCGTCGGCATAGACGTCGTCAGAGTCGAGCTGAACGGCGAACTTACCGCACTTGGGGTGCTGCACGCCTGCGTTCCAGCAGCCGCCGATGCCGAGGTCGTCGCGCTCAGGCACGATGTGAACCAGACGGGGGTCGTCCTTGAACTCGTCGATGGCCTCGGTGGTGCCGTCGGTCGAGTGGTTGTCGATGACGATAAGGTTGAAGGGGAAGTCGGTTTTCTGAGAGAGGACTGATTTGATGGCGTCACGGATGGTGCGGATGCGGTTGCGCACGGGGATGATGACGGAAGCCTCATACTCGAAGTTGCCCTTGTTGAAGTCGATCTCGGTGAATTTGGGCTCCAGGTAGCCGCCGATTTCTTTGAGGTGGGCGGTGCAGGCCTGCTCCATCTCGATCTGTACGCCGCGGTTCTTGGGGTCAACGTAGTCGAAGATCTTCTCGCCGGACTTGCGGTTGTCGACGGTGACGTCGGAGTAGAGATACTCGTTGATGTGCACGATGGGGGCGATGCGGCTCAGGCGCAGGCGCAGGTCGTAGAGACCGGCGGCGGTGTATTCCTTGTCGATGCCGGCGGCGGCAGCCTTGAAGTCGGCGGTGTTGAAGAAGAGGACAGAGCCGAAGTTGAAGTCGTCGCGGAGCGAGCCGAACTGATAGTCGATGACCGGTGAGTTGGCTTTCTTGCCTTCAACGACGGTGTAGGAGTCGGCATAGACCATACCGGCTTTGCTGTCCTGAGCCAGACGCACAAAGCGGTCGAGGGCGAAGTAGCCCATCACCAGGTTGTTGTACTTGGTGTAGAGAAGAATGTAGGGAGCCGATGCAGCAGCGGCAATCTTCTTCATGGTTGCCGACGAGTTGAGGGCGTCGATGTGGATGAGCTCGCAGCCATCCACAGCCTTTGCTTCGGGGTCAGTGGCAAGGAGGTAAATCTTTGCGGTGAGAGGGCTCTCTTTCAGGCCTTCCACGGTGGCTTTCACCTGCTCGGCGGAGGCGTAGGGGAGAAAGCAATCGATTGTTTTGTTCATTACGGGTAAAATATTTAGGTGATTAATTGTTTTGATTTCTTCGTTTACGAAAGGTTTGACCGGGCGATTATTTGGCGTCGAGGAAGTTGAGCACCTGTTTCATCAGCGACATGCGCGAGTCGGCGCCTACGATGGTCTCGAAGGGGAAGCCGATGACCACGGTGCGGTATTTGCCGGCGTTGTCGAAGGCTGTGCCGGCCACGAGGTTGTTCTCCGAGTAGCGCAGCAGGGTGTAACCGCCTTTTGTGGGATAGAACGAGTCGGGGCTCTCGACGGTGTAGACGTCGGCGCCGGGCGTGGAGTTGTACTTGAACTCACCGCCGGTGAACTGCTTGAACGGTGTCTGCACCTCATATACATCGCCGGTGACGGCGGCCTGGCCCACACGCCAGCTGTAGCCGAGCACGCTCGTGGCGAATGTCCGGTCGGCTTTGGCGACGGTCTTGCTGCTGTTGGGGTTGTCCCAGAGGTCGGTGGCCACGTAGGCGCCGCTGATGAAGAACGAGGCGCCGTTGGCGGTCAGAGCGGTGATGCGTTTCTGGAGGGGTGCGGGGAAGGCTTTGTAGCGGGTGCCGAACACGCCGCGGCCTTTCTTGATCTCTTTCTGCTTGCCGAGGATGAGGTCGATGAGTTGAGGCTCGTCAAGCGATGTGTCGGAGTTCATGAATGCGTCGACGGAGGAGGATACGAAAGCATAGCCGGCGTCGGCGATGGCCTGACCGTGAACGCTGACGAAGTCGTGGGTGTTGCCGGCAATCACGTCTTTCTCATAGAGCGTGCGCGAGTTGCCGTAACCGGATGCGTCGTCGTCAACCCAGGGCAGGGCGCGGCGGTATTCGAACTGCGGGCCGATGTAGGAGATGTCCACTACATCGGGCACGCCGCCGTCCTTGCTGTCGATGAATCCGGCAATCTCGCCGGCGTCGAACCAGTCGGGAGCGCTGATGCGTGTGAAGCCGTTGACGATGTTCACGATGCCTTTGGCGTGGTGTTTGTTGCAGAGGGCGAGCACCTCGGAGGGGAAGGAGACGCCGCCGTCGTTGCCGGCCACGATACGGTACGAGTGAATGTCGGAGTCGGTGACCGTGACGGTGAAGTTGGGCTCTTCTGTGCGTGTGATGGTGCGGAATCCGCCGTTGCCGATGCGCTCCTGAACGAGGTAGTATTTCGAGACGGCTGTCTCTTCAATGCTATCGGGAGTGGCTGCCCATGAGAGCTGGAAGCGGTCTTTACCGGCCTGGCGGATGACGAAGGACGAGGGAGCGAGGGGTGTCACCACATACTCGCGGCCGTCGCGATGGGCCAGGAACTGGAGCATGCCTTTGTAGATGGCGCGCGACACCACGAAGCGGAATTCGGGGTCGAGGCCGTATTTCATGTCGGCGAAATTCTGGTGGCTGAGCAGCTCAAGCAGCATGGCGGGCACCACGGGTACGCGGGCCTCGTAATAGCCGGCGTCGCGCATGCCGCGGCGTGTCCAGTTGGGCTCGAAGGAGCGGCGCACATCGTTGACGATGTTGGTGACGACGAGGTCGGTGTAGTCGCGTGAGGCGCGGCGCGAGTCGCCGTTGCCAAGTTTCTGACCCTTGGTGCAGTAGATGCCGAGGGTGCCGATGATCGAGTCGTTCTTGGTGGTGCCGGCGTCGGAGTGGAAGGCGAAGCTGAGGTCAACGGGAACGTTGAGGCCTTTCTGACCCGGGTTCATCTCCGAGCCGCCGCTGAGCCAGTTCACCCACAGGGCGCGCGACATATAGTCGTCATTGTAGTCGTTGACATTGCCGGTGGGAGTGTAAACGCTGTCGGGAGCACCGGCCCACTGCAGGAAGTAGCGGGCGCCTTCGACGAAGCGGGGATAGCGGCTGCTGACGTACTCATACTTCATCTCCGGGGTGTCCTTGCCGACCTTGCGAGCCACATTGCCCATGCCGCCGCCGATCTTAACGGCGTCGGCGGTCACCACGGTGCCCTTGGCCGACTTCGATGCGTCGAGGGTGACAACCGGCAGGGCGGGTTCACCGGCCGCAAAGGGGAAGTGGCCGAGGTAGATCCACGTGCCGCCGCCCATTTTCTGGTTGATGGTGAAGGTGTGCGGTCCCTCGAGCGAGTTGACGGTGTAGACAACGCTGTCGGCGCTGTTGGGTTCGGTTTTGTATGAGACGTAAACGGCATAGGAGCCGGCCTTGGGGAAGTCGGCCGTCCACGATGCCACGGTGTTCTCTTTGCCGCCTTGAGCCTTGCGGGCCTTTCCGGCGGTGAAAGGATTGTCGTTGTTCTCGAGATTCTTCTTGGTGTAGCCGAAGCCGGTGCCGGCGTCGCTCCATTTGCCCTGCTCGGCGTAGCGACCCACGGCATTGCCGGCGTCGCCGTCCACGATGAGCTCGGTGGTGTTGATGTCACGCTCGCGCGGGCTCATGACGTAGGCACCGGCGTTGCGGAGCATGGGCATGAGGTAGGGCATCACGTAGCTCTGCGTGTACAGGTCCTCGACGGTCTGCATCAGGCGTGCGCGCTGGAATTCCCAGCGGTTGAGCTTGGGCTCGAAGTACCAGCCGTGGCTCTGCCAAAGGGCTATATTGCTACCGTCCAGACCTTTGGGGGCGGGCTGTGCCTCGTTGTCACGGACGAAGAATGTGCGCTGTTTCGAGGCCGTCTCTTCTTTCGGGGCGAAGAGAACGAGCTCTTCGAGGTTGTCGCGCTTCACTTCGTTGCCGTCGCGGTCACTTTCTACGGCGTAGGCAATCACCTTATAGTCAGCGTATTCATCGCCCAAAGCCTTGAGCACGTCGTTGCAGAAATTGGCGTATGACTCGGCGGTGAAGGGCACTGACGAGGCGACTTCGTTGTAATCGACGGTGATGGTCTTCTTCTTGTCGTCAGTCTTGACGGCCTTGACCGTGACGGTTCCGATTCCGGTTGTGCCGGGAAAATAGTTGTGGAGCACCTGAAGCAGCTCGCGACGCGCTGCGGCGTCCTGCACATCGGCGGAGGGTGCGGCCATGGCCGGCACTGCAAACGATGTTGCAAGTATTAGAGCTGCGATGGAGTTTAAGTATTTCATGTTATCTGTGAGTAACTTTAAGGTTCAAACGCATGGGAGGCCGTTGCCGGCACCCCGGGGAAATTCTGCCGTTTCAGGCGTCTGCCGCTGAGGCTGTTCCGCAACCGGGGCGGGGCGGCGTCATGTGCAGTTCCCCTTAACGCACAAAGTTAAGATTTTTTTGTAACATAAGAAAGGAAAAAAGGAGAAATATTTCATGTGCTCAACATTCTTTAATGTTTTTATACGAATTTTCAGTATTTTCGGAGCCACTCCCCAAATTTAACAAATTTTATGCACGGATTACAAATATTTAGCCTATATTTGCACATTAATATATACGCACGGGGGCGCGTCTCCTTCTCGCAACCAACGACGCCTCACGCTGCGGGACGGCCGAAGCCAAAAGTCGGCGCGGCCAATTCCAAAGACTCGTTTACCTTAATATCAAACATCTCGGATTATGAAGAAACTCTTACTCATCACTGCCTGCACCCTGGGAGCGTTCTCGGCTTCCACGGCCCGGGAGACTGTCACAATCGCTGACAAAGAGTATGAAATCACAACCATAATTGACCGCGACCTGGGTCCGGGCATCCACTACAACCGCCTGCGCCTGGCCAAGTATCCCCTCAATGTCAACCTCCTGCGCATCGACCTGACCAACCCCTACAACAGCGTTGAGACAACCCAGGCCAACGAACGCCTCTTCGGCACCGAAAGCCTCGTCAAAGCCGCCCAGCGTCAGACATCGCCCGGGCATGTGGCCATCGCCGGCGCCAACGCCAACTTCTGGTGCGTGTCCGGCCAGCCCCCTTTCTCCGACATCCTCATAGGCTACACATACAACGGCAACCTGCGCAACGGCAAGATTATCGCCGAGACAAACTGCCACTCCGACCAGTGGGACCACGGTCCCTCGCACACCGGTATCGTCGGCATCACACCTGACAAGAAAGCCGTCTCCTCCAACAACTACCGCTGGCAGGGCGTGGTCCGCTCAGCCAATGCCGGCGCCACCGAGTTCTTCACCGTCAACAAGACCGTGCGCGCCAATGAGATGGGCTTCTACAACTCCTATCACGGCGCCACCCGCACCTTCCGTCCCGTCAACCAGGAGGGCAGCCATTTCGTTGCCGCCAACGGCGTGAGCACCGAGGCCTACCTCATGCTCGACGAGGGCCAGCAGTGGGGCACCGCCAAGGACATGACCTTCGTCGTCAAGGAGATTAAGCCCAACGCCGGCGACGGCTGTGTCGGCGACTACGACGCCGCCCTTGTCGGCCGTGACGCCTTTGCCGAATACCTCAACAAACTCACCGTCGGCGAAAAAATCACCATCAACACCGCATGGACCGACCCCGACGGCAATCCCGTCGAGTTCTCCAACCTCGTGGGCGGCAACGCACAAGTGCTCCTTAACAACGAACTCCTCACCGCCAACGACACCGAAACCTACAACTCGCAGGTCTACTCCCGCACCGGCTACGGCACTAATGCCGACGGCACCACATTATATATAATAGTCATCGACAAATCGACCGACCCCGTCTACGGCTCCTCCGCCGGCTGCAACACCCGCGCCATGTGCGCCATCGCACAGCACTACGGATGCACCGACATGACCAACTTCGACGCCGGCGGCTCCGCCCAGATGTTCGTCATGGACCGCATCGTCAACAAAACCACCGAGTCATCGCCCCGCGCCGTCGCAAACGGCATGTTCGCCTACTCCATCGCCCCGGAAGACACGCAGGTCGCACGCCTCGAGTTCTACGACTACTCTCTGTCGGCTCCCGTCTACTCCTCCTTCACCCCGCGCATCATCGCCTATAACAAATACGGCGCCATGCTCGACGACGACTTCAAGGACTTCACGCTGAGCTGTCCCGCCGAGGCCGGCGCCTGCGAGGGCTCGCGCTTCACAGCCGGTGCCAACGCCTGCGAGAGCACCGTCACAGCCACTGCCGGCAACGTCACCGTCACCAAGGCCGTCAGCATCATCCAGGCTCAGCCACAGATTCGCATCAAACCCGAAATCGTGATTGACGGCGCCCGCAAATATCCCATGGAGGTCACCGCCACCGTCGGCGCCAACAACTACGTCTACAACCCCGCCGACGTCAACTGGACAATGTCGGCCGAAGGCATCGCCTCGCTCGACCGCAACGGCGTGCTCACCGGCGTCAAGAACGGCACCGTCGACGTCACCGGCTCCATCGGCGAGTTCACCGACGCCACACGCGTCTCTGTCGAAATCTCCGACGCCGCCAAGAAAAATATCTTCACCGGCGAGCAGGCTCCCGCCGACTGGAAGGTCTCGAACACCAACCTCACCGGCCTGGCCGTGAGCGCCTTAGGCACTGACGGAGGCATCGCCATCGACTACACCGTCAAGAACGCACGCGCTCCCCGCGCCACTGTGTCTCGCGACATGCGCATCTTCTCGCTGCCCGACGCCATCGAGATTGACGTGAACCCCGGCACCGCCAACATCAAGCAGGTCGACGTCGTCCTCAAAACCGCCGACAACACCCGCAACACCACGGTCAAGAAAGACGTCACTCTCACGCCCAACTCCGTCAACACCGTCACTTTCAGCCTCAGCGATTTCGGCGACACCTCCGACCTGATCATGTTCCCCGTCACCTTCAAGAGCCTTTCGATCGCCATCTCCGACAAGGCCAACACCGCCTGCCACGTTGAGTTTCCCGCCATCCGCGCCGTCTACAACAACTACTCGGCCGGCGTCGAGGACATCACCGCCGACAACGACTCCGACGCTCCCGCCGTATACTACGACCTGCAGGGCCGTCCCGTCAATGCCGCCAACCTCCAGCCCGGCATCTATCTGCGCCACGCCGGCGCACGCACCTCTAAAGTAATCGTAAAATAACACCAATCACAAACATAACCATTCCCCACCCCATGAAAAAGATATTCACGATAATCGCGTGCCTGTGCGCCCTGAGCGCATCGGCACAGATAGCCGAGGTGTCAGCGCCGCGTCCGGTCACCGACCGCACCGCGCCGGCCCGCGCCCGTGCCGCACAAGCCGCTCCGGAGAGCGCCGTGAAAGTGCGCACGAGTGGCTCGCAGCTCTTCATCACCAAGAACGGCGTCGAGCGCGCCTTCACCCCCGTCGAGTGCTACGCCGGTTACGTCTGGGCAACTCTCTCGCCCGACGCCACAAAGGTTGCATTCGTGGCCGCCGGCAAAGGCCTGGTCATCTGCGACACCGACGGCAACGTCATCGCCCGTCCCGGCAAGAGATACGAAGCTCCGTCGTGGTTCGGCAACAACCATCTGCTTGTGCAGAACGCCACCGACGACGGCCATCAACTCTCCTCATCACAGATTCTCCTGATCACCCTCGACGGCAAGCAGCTGCAGTCACTCACCGTCCCCGAGTCCATGACACTCGAGCCCGTAGGCGACATTGACAACAACCGCATCTACTTCACCACCATCGACGGCATCGAATACGAACAGTCAGTAACCCTCAAATAAGTCAGCGCCATGAACAAGAAAAAGATAATAGTAGTAGCGGCCGCCGCCGCTCTCACCTTTGGCGCCGGCGCACGCAGCGCCCAGGGCCTGAAGATTTACATCAACCCCGGTCACGGCGGACACGACCCCGACGACCGCAACGTCGTGATTGCACCCTACGCCCAGGGCGACCCTAACGGTTACTGGGAGAGTAACTCCAACCTCGACAAGGGTCTGCAGCTGCGCGACATGCTGCAGGCCAAGGGCTACGAAGTGCAGATGTCGCGCGTCACCAACACCACCGACGACGACCTCGCGCTCTCGACAATCGTGCGACTCAGCAACGAGTCGGGCGCCGACCTCTTCATCTCGATTCACTCCAACGCCACCGGCACATCAAACCGCGTGAACTATCCTCTCATGCTCTTCCGCGGCTATGATGACAAGCCCGTGAAGCCCGAGGACAAGGTGTTCGCGACAATCCTCAACGACCATCTTCTGGAGAACCAGACCACGGTATGGACTCACCCCAATCCCAACATCCGCGGTGACTGGAGCTTCTATACGAGCTGGGGGACACAGGGCCTGGGCGTGCTCCGCGGCAACAACGTGACAGGTATGCTCTCCGAGGGTTCCTACCACGACTACATCCCCGAGGCCTACCGCCTCATGAGCAAAGAGTTCTGCTGGCTTGAGGCTTACCACTTCCGCAAAGCCATCGACCAGTACTTCGGCGTCGACGGCGAGACTACCGGCGTTGTCACCGGCCGTCTCAACGACCTGCGCTTCCCCCGCGACGGCTCGTTCCTGAAGTTCGGCGACGACAAGCTTGCGCCCGTCACCGGCGCCACAGTCCGCCTCCTCGACGAGGCCGGAAACGTCGTTGACTCCTACGTCACCGACCCCGTGAACGTCAGCGGCTTCTACCTCTTCAAGAACGTTGCTCCCGGCACCTACAAAGTCGATGTCCTCGAGACTGAGAACTACTACGCCATCACCTCCGATGCCCTGACCGTTACGGCCGACAATGTCACCTACGCCAACCTGAAGATGCAGAAGAAGCGTCTCACGCCTCCGGTTGTCACCGAATACACCCCCGTGTGGAAAGAAGGCGACGAAGGCACTCTCTGCAACGTGCCCATCACCTTAACCTTCAACTGGGACATGGACACGCAGGCCACCCAAGCCGCCTTCTCCATCGACCCGCCCATCGAGGGTACATTCTCCTGGGAGAACACCAACACCAAGTTGATCTTCAAGCCCTCCGTACCCTACCGGACCGGAACGAAATACACCGTCACCCTCTCCACCGCCGCCAAACACCCCGGCGAATTAAACCTGGAGCAGCCCTTCACGTTCTCCTTCACCACCAACGACCGCGACTTCATGAGCGTCCTCGGCCACTATCCCGGCGACAACTCCGAAGTGCACTATGACGGCGCCATCGTGGAGTTCCGCTTCGACAAAAAGCCCAACAACGCAACGCTCCAGAAGCAGCTCTCGCTCACCGACATGGACGGCAACAAGCTCGCATTCTACATCCGCAAAGCCCAGTACTCCACCTCGAAGGATGCCTACGGCTTCTTCCGTCTCCCCATCGCCACGAAACTCACTCCGGGCAGCAAGTACAAGATGACCCTCTCCGGCGAATACTCCGACAAGGACGGCATCACCATCGGCAAGGACATCGACGTGGTCTTCACCGCCGTCGATGCCAAGACCGAGAAAGAGGGCACAAAGGTTGTGGACACCATGAGCGACGCCAATTTCGCCTATGACGCCGAAGGCAGCACCGCTGTCGTCTCCGCCGCCGCCAAGGCTTCCACTACCCAGAAGCTCTTCACCAAATCGCAGCAGCTCACCTACCAGTTCGATGCCGACGCCACCGACCCCTGCGAGGCCCGCTACGGCCGCACCATGGTCGACAACGACCAGATCATCAACGCCAAAGACACTCTCGGCGTTCACATCTACGGCGACCTCACCGGCAACGAGGTTTACCTGGAGCTGACCTCCGATGTCTCCACCCGCTACGTCCGCGTGGCCACGCTCGACTTCCTGGGTTGGCAGTATTGCGAAGTGCCCGCCTCCGAGGTCGAGGCTCCCTCGCGCCTCTCCGGCATCAAGATTGTCGAAGTTCCCTCGCAGATGTCCAAGAAAGGCACCGTCTACGTTGACCAGATCTCCCTCGCCAAGGCCAATGAAGCCGGCCTGGAAGACATTGTCGCCGACGAGAACGCCGCCATCTCCGTGCACCCCAATCCCGCAAGCAACTATCTGATTGCCAACGCCGGATGCAACATTCTCTCCGTCGAGCTCTTCAGCACCGCCGGCGCCAAGGTTGCCGAGGCTTCCGGAAACGTGCTGAATGTCTCGGCCGTTCCCGCCGGCAACTATCTCCTGCGCGTCAACACCATGGGCGCTCAGTCAGTCCACCACGTTATTGTGAAACACTAACAGACCAATCATGATAAAGAAAATATTAGTCTCAGCTGCCGCCATCATGCTGACGGCAGCGTCGGCATCGGCGCTCACGGCCTCCAAAGCCGTGGCCGCCGAGGGGCCGCTGCCCCGTCCCGTTTATGCCATGGCCGATTGCCCGGCTGTGTCTCCAGACGGCCGCCACATACTCTATTCCGACCCCGTCAAGGGCGTGGTCGTGGCCAATGCCGACGGCACGAGCGCTCGCGTCATCGCTCGCAGCGGCGACTATCCCGTCTGGGCCTCCAACTCCGTGGTGGTGTTCGTACTCAGCCATAACGACGGCTATCAGACCACCGATGCATCTATCGTCGCTCACGACATCGTGGACGGATTCACCATCACCGCCACAGAGCCCGCAATCACCGTCGACGCCATCCACAGCGCCGCCGACGGAAAGGTGCTCTTCTCGGATGTCAACGGCAACGCCTATTCAGTAACCGTCAGATAATCGCCACGCCATGAAGAAACTCATCCTTACTCTGCTTGCGGCTCTTGCCGTCGGCGCCACCGCCCAGGCCGTGGTAATGAAAGATCTGAAAATCTACATCAACCCCGGTCACGGCGGATACACCGGCGACGACCGTCCCATTCAGCTCTATCCCTTCGAACACAACGACACCTTGGGATACTGGGAGTCAAAGTCGAACCTTTACAAAGGTTTGCACATGTACCACATCCTCGACTCTCTCGGCACCAAGGCCTATCTCTCGCGCATCAAGAACACCCAGGCCGACGACCGCTCGCTCAGCGGCATCTCCGCCGAAGCCAACAAACTCGGCGTCGACCTCTTCTTCTCGATTCACTCCAACGCCGGTGAGGACGTGAACTATCCTCTCATGCTCTACCGCGAGCAGACCGAGGGCACGCCCCGCTATCCCGAGAACGTCACGCTCTCGAAACTTCTGTGGAAGAATCTTCACAGCAACCAGCTGCCTGTGTGGACACGCAACACGGAGTATGTCTGCGGCGACCTCACCTTCTATAAGAATATGTGGTCGGGCGGCCTCGGCGTCCTCCGCCAGCTCTATGTCGTGGGCCTGCTCAGCGAGGGCGGCATGCACGAGCACCGTCCCGAAGCCCACCGCCTCATGAACGACGACTATCTCTGGCTCGAGGCATGGCACTTCGTGCGCACGATCATGGAATTCTACAACACCGAAGACCGCTTTGTCACCGGCAACGTGGCCGGCATCGTCTATGACGACCACAACACCCGCGAGTTCGTGATGCCCTGGCGCAACCACGCCTACGGCCGCGATGTGCTGGCACCCCTCAACGGCTCGTACGTTGAGCTGCGCGATGCTCAGGGTAATGTGGTGCAGCGACGCACAACCGACAACATGTACAACGGCGTCTTCGTCTTCCGCAACGTGAAGCCCGGCTCATACCGTCTCGTGGCCTCCCACGACGGTTATTACACTGAGGAAAAGGACGTTACCGTCACCGCCAACGAGGTGACATACCAGGATATGCCCCTCAACCTCCAGCGTCCCGGCAATCTTGTCCTCACCGACTTCTCCCCCGTCATGAAGGACGGCAAGGCCGTCTCATGCTCCTCGCCCTTAGTCTTCACCTTCAACTACGACATCGACACCGAGGCCTTTGAGAAAGCCGTGACCATCGAGCCTGCTGTGGAGGGCCGCTGGGTTTACTCAAACTCCTACCACACTGCCACTTACATCCCGACGATCTCACTGAGCCGCACCACCGACTACACCGTCACCCTCGACAAGAGCGCCCGCTCGGCCGACACTCACAACGCCGGTAACACGCTGGCTCAGACCGAGGTGCGCAAATTCACGACGCTCGGCCGCGACGTCATCACCATCACCGGCCAGTATCCCGCCGAGGGCGGACGCGTCCACTATGCCAAGCCCACCATCGAGTTCCGCTTCGACAACCGCATCAACACTACTTCGATGTCGAGCAACTTCAAGGTCACCGACGCCAACGGCAACGCCATTGCACTGAATCCCCGCCAGTGCAAGTACAACCAGCTCAGCAACGGCATGGGCAGCGCCGCCATGGTTCTCTCGAAAGACCTCATCCCCGGTCAGGTCTACACCGTAACCCTCGACGCAGGCCTGCGTGACAACGACAACATTCCCCTGGGCACCACCCACTCCTTCACCTTCACCGCCGAGGACGCTACGGCTGCCGCCACCGCCAATGACGTTGTCTTTGACGACGGTGAGACAGGCTGCAACTTCACGGGCAACCTCGAGGCCAGCAGCGGCGTGGCGGGCCAGCCCGGCGCCGCCCAGACAACGACGCGTCTCAACGGTCTCAAGGCCACGAGCTTCACCTACGCCTTCACCAACAGCTATGACGGCATGGCTCAGTGGAACTACAACGGCGAAGTCGTTCACTTCAACACCGGCGACGTGCTCTCAGCCTACGTCAACGGCGACAACAACGGCCACGAACTCTACGCCGTACTCACTTCCGGAACATCGCGCAAGTACATCAAACTCTGCGACATGAACTTCCGCGGCTGGCAGCGCGTCAGCGTGGCCCTGTCCGAGCTCGAGGCCGACTGGTGCCCCTTCAACTTCGAGGGATTCCGCCTCATGCAGACCGAGAGCCCCGTCACCCAGCGCGGCTCATTCGTGATCGACGACATCAGCCGCTGTCCCGTTGACGATGCCGGCGTCCGCGACATCCTCGCCGACGAAGGCGTCACCGTCACCGCCGCAGCCGGCACCATCACCGTCGACGGCATCCACGACAACGCCCCCTGGTGCATCTACGCCACCGACGGCCGCAAGGTCGACACCCGCTTCGGCTCTGCCACTGTGAACGTCGCACCCGGCATCTACATGGTCGCCGTTCACGGCCACACCGTGAAAGTATCCGTTTTCTAACCCCCCTTCAGCACGTTCATGAACATCATTGCAGAAAGCTCAAGTACGCGCACGGAATGGGCGCTGGTAGAGGGTGACACCATTGTGGAGCACGCCTTCACAACGGGTGTCAACCCCTACTTCCAGACGCGCCGCGAGATTTCCCACTCCATACGCCTGGAGCTTCCCGAGGTCTTCTTCCGACGCCGCTGGCGGCACGTCTTTTTCTACTGCGCCGGATGCTCCACCGCCGAGAAGACGAAGATCATGGAGTCGTCGCTAATCGCCCAGTTCAAGGTGCCCTGCACGGTCAAGTCCGACCTGCTGGGCGCCGCACGCGGTCTCCTCGTGCGCGAGCCCGGCCTGGCTTGCATCCTCGGCACCGGCTCCAACTCCTGCCTCTACGACGGCAACGAGATTGTGCGCAACATCAGCCCCTGCGGATTCATCCTCGGCGACGAAGGCTCGAACGCCCACATGGGCAAACAGCTCATCTCGGACATCCTCAAGGAACTCGCCCCGAAGGACATCGTCTCCGACTTCTTCAACACCTACCAGACGTCCACGAACAACCTCCTCGACGAGGTCTACTCTTCGATGCTGCCCTCGCGCGAGATTGCCAAGTACGCCACCTTCATCCACGACCACCTCGGCCACGAGTACATCGACGAGCTCGTCTACAACTCGCTCATGCTCTTCTTCCGCCGCAACATCGTCTCCTACGACTACGCCAACCAGCCCATATCCTTCGTGGGCTCGACGTCAGTGATGTTCGAGGACATGCTGCGACGCGTCGCCGCCGACTTCGGCGCCACGGTGGCCAAGTGCACGCGCTATTCCATGCCCGGCCTGGTCAAATATCATGCCGAAGACTGACACCGCTCCCGAGAACATCACATTGATTATCCCATCTGTCTGAACACTCTTATGAACAAGGTAATACTTATGGGCAACGTGGGCGCCGACCCGGAGATACGCTACGTCGAGAAGCGCCAGCTGGCCACAATGTCGCTGGCCACCAACGAGCCGGCCCGCACACTCACCAACGGCACCGTCATCCCGGAGCGCACCGAGTGGCACCGCCTGGTCATGTGGGACCGCCATGCCGAGCTCGCCGAGAAATACATCCGCAAGGGTTCGCGACTGCTCATCGAAGGCAAAATCCGCACCCGCACCTGGGAAGACCGCAACGCCATCCACCGAACTGTCACCGAAATCTACGTGGAGTCGCTCGACATCATCCGCTGACCCCCCCCCCACCCTCCCACACATTATATTATTGTAATCAAAAACAGGGCTGACGCGGCCAGAATCCGCATCAGCCCTGTTTTTTAACTTAAAATTCTTAAGTTCGGTTAATAACGCCGGTGCCGGTGAACTAATGATGCGTCATGGCGTTTTATTGACAAAAGCAGGACGGAATCCCGAGCGATTCCAACGAAATCCTGCCAAGCAATTATATAACAATAACAATATCATCATTCTGAATACTATGACTTATACACAACCTGAATTGCCCTATGCGCAGGATGCTCTCGAGCCCGCCATCAGCGCCGAAACCGTAAAGTACCACTACGGCAAACACGAGAAAGCATACATAGAAAACCTCAACCGCCTCATCAAAGGCACCGAGTTTGAGGACAGCGACTTGGAGGAAGTGATCGTGCGCTCGTCAGGCGCCCTGTTCAACAACGCTTCCCAGGCCTGGAACCACATCTTCTACTTCTTCTCGTTCAGCCCTGATGGCGGCGGAGAGCCCACCGGCGACCTGCGCATGGCCATCGACCGCGACTTCGGCAGCTTCGAGAACTTCCGCCGCGCCTTTGTCGACGCCGGCGTCGGCCTCTTCGGCTCCGGATGGGTATGGCTCTCCAAGGACAACGACGGCAAGCTCTTCATAACCCAGGGCCCCAACGCAGGCAATCCCCTCACCGAAGGCCTCACTCCCCTGCTCACTTTCGACGTCTGGGAGCACGCCTACTATCTGGATTACCACAACCTGCGCAAGGATGCCCTCGAAGCCCTGTGGACCATCGTCGACTGGGACGTTGTCGAGTCGCGCTATTGAACCCCGGTCTGTATAAGTTCATTCAAAGATAAACAGATACCACGAAAACTAAAGCACCTCTAATACTGAACACTATTTACAGAAAGATTAAAACCCAACACAAAACAACTACATTTTAAGCATAATGTGATGAATGGAAAGGGAGGAACTTGTGAAAGCTCCTCTTTTTCTTATTCTCTCAATTGGTCTAATTGGTCCAATTAGTCCAATTAGCCCAATTAGTCCAATTAGACCAATTGCTAAGCCCCGGAAAGCAAAAAAAAGAGGTGCCTCACGGCAACTCTTTTTCCTTAAACCTTTATCTTAATCTAATACTATGAAAAACACACATGCAAATGTACTCATTTTTCGGCATCCCTTCCAAATCATTTTGAAAAATATTTATAATTTCGGCTAAATTTAACTCTTTTTAACCAAAAAGCACCCCAATTTTTCCCACCCTTACGATAAATGTTCACTTCGAGACGCCCTCGCGCCCTCCGATTTGCCCATCTTCGCTTTATTCATTATATTTGCACCTGCATAACTCTCACGAACCCATGACTGAATACTCTCAGGAATTCTTCGACTTCATCGACAAACACCGTGACGACGACCCGCAGAAGCTGCGCCTCAAGTGGGCCGGCAAAGCCGCCGACTTCGACGTCGCGCTGGCCATCACCCAGATTGAGTGTCGTCGCAAATACGCACGCAAGCTCGCCGACACCCTCGCACGCGCCCACGACCGCTTCATCTTCCCCGACACTCTCGCCGGCGAACAGTGCACATCCGACGCCCTCGCCGCCTGGCACGCCCGCCTCGTCACCCCCGGCACCACCGTCACCGACATGACAGCCGGTCTCGGCATCGACGCCCTCCACATTGCCCCGCGCGCCGCCTCCGTCACCGCCATCGAACGCAAGCCCGAGCTGGCGGACGCCCTCGAGCACAACGCCGCGGTCCTCGATGTCGCGAACCTCAGCGTCCTCAACGGCGACTCCGTGGCTCTCCTCGACGACGGCAAGCTCAGCTCCGACACCGTCTTCATCGATCCGGCACGTCGTGCAGCCGACGGCGGCCGCGTGTTCTCCATCGCCGACTGTCAGCCCGACGTCACAGCCCTGCTCCCCGCCATGCGCCGCTGCTTCCGCACGCTCATCGCCAAGCTCTCGCCCATGCTCGACATGACGCAGACGGCGCGCCTCCTGCCCGGCATCAACGCCCTCTACGCCGTCGGCACGCCGCGCGAGTGCAAGGAGCTCGTGGCCGTCGTCGACCTCGCCAATACCGCTGAGGCCGGACCCGCACTTCCTCTCCACGCTGTCACTATCGACGCAGACGGCAATGCCTCTGACTTCGCCTTCACCGCTGCCGAGGAGGCCGCAGCCAAAGCCCCCACGGCCATCCCCGCCGCAGGCGACTATGTCTGCGAACCCTACCCAGTCATACTCAAGTCCGGCGCCTTCGCCATGTTCGCCGTCCGCTTCGGCCTGGCCAAACTCTCCGACAACACCCACGTCTATCTCACCAAAGAGCTCCCCTCGGCCGACATCCCCGCCAACATCTACCGCATCGCCGACGTAATACCCTGGCAGTCAAAGCATCTGAAACGTCTGAGCCGCACCTACCCCGCCGCCGATGTCGCCGTCCGCAACTTCGCCATGACCGCCGACGCCCTCCGCGCCAAACTCGGCGTGCGTCCCGCCAACGCTGCATCGCCGCTCCGCATCCTGGGCGTCACTACGACCGCCGGCGAACGCCTCCTGCTCATTCTCACACCATTAGCCCACAAATAGGCGTCAAAACTTGCACGTTCGCCGCAAATTCCCTAACTTTGCATATAGAAAACAACGGAAGCCCGACGCTTCCCGACAGACACATTGCCTAACCTTTCAAATTACACCGATATGAAAAAACTTATCCTTATCCTTGTAGCAGCCATCTTCGCTGCCGTACCCGTTGAAATGCAGGCCCAGCGCGTGCGCTCGCTCCGCGAGATTCAGGGCAAAGCCGCCGCACGACAGACCTCTGTCGAGTCATGCCCCTTCGCCTGGCTCAAGTACAACAAAGTGACATATTACGACATCTCCGACATGAACGGCTCGGAGCTGCGCATTCTCCGCAACGCCATCTTCGCCATGCACGGCTACATCTTCAAGTCAGCCGACCTGCGCAACTACTTCAAACAGTTCAACTGGTACGTTCCCCGCTACAAGGACGTGACACGCTTCCTGAACAAAACGGAGCAGTACAACATCGCCTTCATCCGCCGGTATGAATAAATTCGCGGTAACGGTTCTCACGCCGCTTCTCCTCGTTTTCGGGGCCACCAACTGCAGTGCCGGCCAAAATCCCGAATCTGCCGCCAAGACCGATAAGGCCGCTGCCCCGGCCGCTGCCGCCGACATCCCCGCCGGCGCCCGCGCCATAATCGAGTCATACCCCGACTTCTTCGGCGAGAACGCCTGGCAAAAGGGCACGCTCGTGTGGAAAGACGGCACCAAAACCGTCTACGACGACGGCCGCGAAAAGAGCCATCAGCAGCTCCTCGACGAGGCCGACCCCGAGGACATGTTCCACTTCGTCTACGACGCCGGCCTCTCGCCCGACATCCCCTATCTCCATGACCCGGGCCGTTCCCGCAACGACGCCATGTTCATGAAGATGTACGGCAACAGCGCCGCCGCCGTCCAGCGCAACCTCGTCACCGTCAAGTGGTTCGGCCAGAACTTGCGCGTTCCGTCCGTCAACGGCGTCGACAAAGCCCTGCGCGCCGTGGCCGACGAACTGGCCAAGCATCCCGAGCTGAAGAAGTATCTCAAAAGCTCGGGCACATTCTACTGGCGCCAGGTGCGCGGCGCAAAACGCATGAGCGCCCACTCCTACGGCATCGCCATCGACATCGGCGTCAACCACAGCGCCTTCTGGCAGTGGAAGAATCCCCGCGCCACGGAAACGTCGCACATCAAATACAGCAACTCGTTCCCCATGGAGCTGGTGAAAATCTTCGAGAAGCACGGATTCATCTGGGGCGGCGCATGGTACCACTACGACACCATGCACTTCGAATATCGCCCGGAGATCATCCGTTATGCCGAGCTCATGCGCGCCGCCAAGCCGGCCAAGGACGAGCCGAAGACCAAGAAATAAGCAACGCAAGGTCCTCGCGGCCGCGGATTGCCAACCGAATATGTGAGAGCGGGGCCGGCGCGCCGGCCCCGCTTTTATGAGCCCTCGAACGGCGGCGGAGTCCTTTCCGGGCCGGCCGCCAACAAACAATTGTTTATGGAACAGATTCTGAAATACTTCAAGGACGTGCTCACGCCCGAGCAGGTGCAGCGCTTCGAGGCCCTCCAAGGCCTCTACACCGAGTGGAACGCGCGCATCAATGTCATCTCCCGCAAGGACATCGACAATCTCTACGAGCGCCACGTGCTCCATTCCCTCGCCATCGCCCGCTTCCTGGGGCCGCTCCAACCCGGCACCACCTTCCTGGACATGGGCACCGGCGGCGGATTCCCCGGCATTCCCCTCGCAATCTTCTACCCCCGGTGCCGCTTCCATCTCGTCGACCGCATCGCCAAGAAGCTGCGCGTGGCCGAGACGGTGGCCAAGGAGATAGGCCTGGACAACGTCACCTTTCAGCATGGCGACATCGGCGAGTGCCACGAGCGCTACAACTACGTTGTCTCGCGCGCGGTGATGCGCCTCGACGGCCTCGTGAAGCTCACACGCAAGAATGTGGCGCCGCAATCGCCGGCCGTCAAGAACCAATATGCCAACGGAATCGTTTGTCTTAAAGGAGGTGACACCGAGGAAGAGTCACGCGACGTGCGCTTCCCCGTCATCGAATTCCCCCTCTCGGAATCCTTCGCCGAGCCTTTCTTCGAGACAAAAAAGCTTATCTACGTACCCATAAAATGATATTGTAAGATGCTGAAAATAAAACAGTTCGTATTCAATCCGTTTGACGAGAACACCTATCTCATCGTTGACAACGACACCCTGAAGGCCGCCGTTGTCGACCCCGGCATGTTCACCGACCGCGACCTCCTGGTCTTTGACGATTTCATCCGCCTCAACAAGATAAAACTCGTTCAGGTCATCAACACCCACATGCACGTCGACCACTGTTTCGGCGACAATTACGTGCGCGACAAATACGGCGTGAAGGTCTCGGCCCACCTCGGCGACGACTTCTACGCCGCCGCCATGGAGCAGCAGGCCGCGCGCTTCGGCATGGTGCGCCACATGAAACCCGTGATGATCGACTGCCCCCTCGACGACGGCGACACAATCATCATCGGCCGAAGCACCATCCATGTGCTCCACGTCCCCGGCCACAGCCCTGGCGGCATCGCCCTCTATGACAAGGAAGACGGATGGGTCATCACCGGCGACAGCCTCTTCCGCGGCTCGATTGGCCGCACCGACTTCGAAGGCGGAAGCATGTCGCAGCTCATCAATGCCGCGCGCACCAAACTCCTCACCCTCCCCGACGACACCGTCGTCTACCCCGGCCACGGCCCCTCGACAACCGTGGGTCAGGAGAAAAAATCAAACCCCTATCTCCAATGAATCCTCAGGAAATACAAATCGCCGACTACGTCTACGACCTCCCCGACGACCGCATAGCCCGCCACCCTCTCGCCGTCCGCGACAGCTGCAAATTGCTGGTAGCCAACAGCAAAGGCGTCATTGACGACACCGTCTTCACCGCCCTGCCCGAGCTACTGCCTGCCGATGCCATGCTCGTTTACAACAACACGCGCGTCATCAACGCCCGCGTGATTCTCCACAAGGCCACAGGCGCCGCCATCGAGATTTTCTGCCTCGAGCCCGTCTCTCCCGCCGACTACGAGCGCATGTTCGCATCCACCGGTCCCGTCGTGTGGCGCTGTCTCGTCGGCAACTCCAAGCGCTGGAAAGAGGGCACACTCTCGCGCGTGCTCGACATCCCCGGCGTCGGCGCCGTCACCATGCACGCAGTCCGCAAGGCCCGCGAAGAAGGCGGCGCATCGTCGCTCATAGAGTTCTCGTGGGACAACCCCGACTGCACGCTCGCCCAGGTCATCGAGGCCGCCGGCGTAATTCCCATTCCGCCCTACCTCAACCGCGAGACCGAAGCCTGCGACTCTGAAGACTATCAGACCATCTTCTCACGCATCGAAGGCTCCGTGGCCGCTCCCACCGCCGGTCTCCACTTCACCGACCGCGTCCTCGCCGACATCGACGCCCGCGGAATACGCCGCCGCGAGGTGACCCTCCACGTCGGCGCCGGCACGTTCCGCCCCGTCCAGGGCGACTGCGTGGGCGAGCACACTATGCACGCCGAGTTCATCGTCGTCTCACGCGCGCTCATCGAGGAGCTTGCCAACGAAGAGAACGTCTACGCCGTGGGCACCACCTCGGTGCGCACCCTCGAGAGTCTCTACCACATCGGCTGCCTCATCAGCCAGGGACGCTGGGAGGGCGAAGTGCCGCAGTGGTATCCCTACGACCCCTCCCACCCCAACCTGTCCCCCCGCGACGCACTCACCGTCCTGGCCGACTATCTGCGCAAAAACGGGATGGACTCACTCATCGGAAGCACCCGCATCATCATCGCTCCCGGCTATCAATACCGCATCGTCCACGGCATGGTCACCAACTTCCACCAGCCCGGCTCAACCCTGCTGCTTCTTGTCAGCGCACTCCTCGGCGACGCCTGGCGCGATGTCTACGCATACGCCCTCGCCCACGGCTACCGCTTCCTCTCTTACGGCGACGCCTGCCTCTTCACACACTGACACTCAGAACGTTACCCCATAACGCAGCCGAGCACCTCTTTATCGGAGGTGCTCGGCTGCGTTTTTATCTTATGTCTGCTGCTAACCTTCAACGGAGCGCGTGACGGTCGTCATACTCGTGGCCGGTGGCCTTATAGTATTTGTCGAACAACTCGCGGTCAGTGGCCTTCCATTCAAGTCTCAAATCACTGACTTCAAGGAAGATAATGTCGTAGGCCTTGTAGATGATGTGAGCCTTCTGACCGGCTTTAACCGGAACACCGTTGCGGGTGCGCGGACCTCCGGAATTGGGAGAAATCGCAATGTAACCCATCGGCTCATCAGTCGTGAACAGCACGGCATATTCGCTGCCGTCGAGGTTCGTGCCCGTGTTGTTCTCAACCACGATATCGGCCGTACAGATGAATGAATCTTCATTGATACTTGTCTTGCCCAATGTGGCCTTAACGCCTCTTTTGAAGTCGTTGACAAAGCCGGGAACAAGTTCGGAGACAAAGGCGGTGTCGGCCATGCGCCGGGCGTTTTCCACGTCATTGAGCGAGTCGCTGTACTGACCGAATTTGCGGGCGGCGGCCATGCGCTCCGGAGCGTATGCAAAAAGGCCTTTCGAATTCTTCACGCTCGTCGTGCCATCGGCGGCGGTCACGACAGTCATCTGCGCGCGGTTGCCGTATTTCACGAGGTACGTGCCCTCTGCCCCGGCTTGTGCATACACCGTAATCGAATCATTTACAAGACCTTTCACCAGCGAGTCGGCCGCGGTCACATCGGCATAAAGAGCCTTGATGGAGTCGGCATTGCCTTCTTGCACCTTAGCGGCAAAATCCTTGGCAAAAGCGCGCACGTTGTCTTCCGGGGTGGCGGAGCTACCACCGCCGCAAGCGCTGACTCCGAGCATCAGGGCAACGCCGCCCAATGCCATAAACATTCGTTTCATGACTTTATGATTTTAGCGCGTCGAAGGCCGGAAGTCGATGTTGTCGGCGAACTTCACGACCGAGGTGAATTCATCTAACGGCAGGGCATACTCGCCGAAGCGGATATAGTTGGCTGTCAACGTGTAAGGGCCGGCATAGAGTTTCTTGTCGTCCTGTTTGTAGGTCAGTTTCTTGGCCTTGGCGTCAATGACCAGGGTGAATTTCAGGGGGACAATGCCTTTCGCCGTGCTCTCCTTGGCGTCGAGTTTCCAGATGCCGTCGAGCCACTGCGTGTCTTCCATGACAGCGTGTGAAGCCTGCGATGCACCGGCCTTCTTCTCAAACGCTTTCTTCTGCTCCAGATACTCGGCAAATGTCAGTGAGTCAGTGGCTTCCTTGGCATCTTTGCCTTTCTTCACGTCGTCGGAATAATACTTGATCTGACGGCGCTCGGTGTTCTTGCCCTGGCCGCCCTTGTAGTATGAGCGCGAGGCAGTGCGCTCGATCCAGTTTCCGTTGCGGTCAAACTTATAGTCGGAATACGTGATCTTCACGCCGCTCGTGCGCGTGTTCACCTCAACCTCGGTCTGCACCAGGCCGTCGCTGCCATAGGTGCGGTCGATGCAGTGCGAGCTCGACGAGATTTTGATGACATTGTCGCCGTTCCACAGATAGGAAGTCTCGTAGTCCGGAGCATTCGCGGCCACCGACGTCTTCATGATTTTGCCGTCGGGAGCACGCTTCACCACGGCGGGAGCGTTTGTCCACTCGCCGGCTTCGGAGAAGTGGACGATGCGACCGGCCTCGGCCAGCGTCTTCACGTCGCCGTGCACATCATAGAGGCAGAGGTCGGGGGTTGTGAGCATGTTTCCGGAGAGACTGTCGGACCCGGCAGCCGTGGCTTCGCCGGCTTCGGCCTTGGCGGCCTGCACGTTGGCGGCCTGCACGGAGTCAATAAATGCTTTGGCAATCTGAGCGTCGGAGCCGCCCGTTTTGTCACTGCCGCACGAGGCCAATGCCATGGCGCCTACGCACATAAGCATTATCGATGCTTTCGTTGTCGTCTTCATAAGTTTTGATAAAGCCTTGAGGGGAGACGCTTTCCCGGAGAAAACGCCCGAGCCCCGTCATCCGGCTCGAACAGGATTTTAAGGTTTCGGATTATCCCGCAAAGTTACCATTATTTCTTGTCATTTGCAAACAAACGTGAAAAAATCTGCAAATAGTTTGAATCCGGCGGCACGATGCGGCCCGGCGACCGACCGAAAAGGCATTAAAAAAACTCCGGACAGAGGGGTCTGTTCCGGAGTTCTTTGTCTCTTTTTGTGACGCGGACTTGCTTACTTGCGGATACCGAGCTCTTTCTGAGCGATGATAGCGCGGTAGCGGTTGATGTCCTTGCGCTTCAGGTAGTCGAGCAGGCGACGACGCTTACCAACCAGCATTTTCAGAGCGCGCTCTGTGGTGTGGTCCTTGTGGTTGTCCTTGAGGTGCTGGGTGAGGTGGGCAATACGTACTGAGAAGAGGGCGATCTGTGCCTCGGGTGAACCGGTGTCGGTTTTGCCCTTGCCGTACTTCTCGAAAATCTCAACTTTCTGTTCTGAATTCAGATGCATTTTGCAAAAAATTTAATGTTAGAAATATTACTATCAATAACGCGCAAGGCCTCCATGGGCCAAACGCAGGCGCAAAGGTACGCATTATTTTCCACACCGCCAAACATTTGCATCATTTTTTCGTCACTTTTTTTCGCAGCGCAGGCAAAGACGGCAGCGCAATCCGGCCTGCTTGCCTCCTCACCCGGCGGCAGCGGCGTGCTGCGCCCTGTGCTGGATGAAATACACGGCCGCAATCACCAGCAGCGTCAGCGATTCGGAAGCCGGGAAGGCAAGCCACAGGCCGGGAACGCCCAACAGCTGCGGCAGCAGGATGAACAGCGGCACGATGAAGATGACGCCGCGCAGCAGCATATAGAATATGGAGCGGCCGGCCTTCTCGCAGCTCTGATAGTAGCCTATGAACGTGATGTTTACGGCGAAGAAGATGGCGCAGAAGCCGAGAAGCGGGAATCCTTTCGTCGCTATTGCGTAGGCGGGAACGTCCGACGGCAAGAACACTTTCACCAGCAGCGGCGCGCCGAACTACATTGTCAGCGAGATGATTACGCCGCAGGCACACGCCGTCATGAGCGACGTGCGCAGCACGGCCTTGACGCGCCCGAGGTCACCCGAGCCGAAATTGTAGCTGATGATGGGCTGGGCCGACTGGGCAACGGCGTTGTTGATGGAGAAAATGATGGGAAAAAGGTAGCAGCCCACGCTGAATGCGGCCACGCCGTCCTCGCCCAAGTAGCTCATAAACATAAAGTTGCCGGTCACCATCATCACGCCGATGGCTATCTCGGCGATGAACGTTGCAAGTCCGATTTTGGCCATATAACCGACGTTGCGCAGCGAAAGTCTGAGCGATTTGACCGACATCTTCAGGCGATAGAATCGCAGCACGCGTGCGCTGAAAATGAAGTAGGCGAGCACCATCAGGCCGCTCACTCCGCAAGAGATAGAGGTGGCAATGGCCGCGCCCTTGATGCCCATGCCCATGGGGAACACCATCAGCCAGTCCAGGAAAATGTTGAGCACGGCAGAGACCATCTGCACGGTCATGGCATATTTCGGCGCGCCGTCCTGGCGGATGAGCATCATACCCGCGCAGCTGAGATAGAGGAAAATCAGGCCGGGCAGAAGCCACAGCATATAGTCGGTGGCATAGCCCTCGAGCACCGGGCTGCAGCCGAGCATATAGAGGATTGGCCTGGTGAACATCAGGCACAGCGCGATGATGATGGCGAAGATGATGCCGCCGGCGATGAAGGCCTGGGTGGCGATGATGCGCGCGGCCTTGTCGTTACCCTCGGCCATGCGGATGCCGCAGATGACCGATGCGCCGATGCCGAACATCAGGCCCACGCCCGTGCACATAAGAAAAAGCGGTGCCACAATATTGATGGCCGCAAGAGCGTCGCTGCCCACACCGTGACCCACGAACATACCGTCGCACAGGTTGAGCATCGAGTTGAAAAGCATTCCGATCAGCGTCGGGAAAAACATCAGACGGAAGAGCTTTCCGATTTTGTCGTTTCCGAAGTCGAGCTGATCTCGTTTCATGTAAAAATTTTGATGGGGTTAGAGGTTGCGTTTTCTATAGCATTTGCGTGCGCGGCATAACCTCATCTGCCGCGCCGCCTCAGTTTAAGTGCGCAAAGGTAGTCATTATTTGCCACATAACCAAATATCCTCGCCGGCATGGGCGACCCTTTTGCCGACGCAGCGTTTTTTGGCGAAAAAAAGGAGCATGGAGGCCCCGAAATATTTTCATATCCCGCATTTTATTCGTACCTTTGCATACTTATTTGGCGAGGCATTCAGGCCGAACCGCGCCTCCCGCCCTCACGGGAGACGCATTCTCCGTGCTAACACGCTCTCCGTCAACGCATAACATAATCATTATCTCTCCAAAAAACGCATAACTTTTCACTCTATATATGGCATTCTTCAGCAAATTTTTCTCAAAAGAGAAGAAAGAGACTCTCGACAAGGGCCTCGAGAAGACCAAAACCGGCTTCTTCGAGAAGGTGAAACGCGCAGCCATGGGCCGCAGCCAGGTCGACGAGGACTTCCTCGACGAGCTGGAGGAGGTGTTCGTCACCTCCGACATGGGCATCGACACGTCCCTGAAAATCATCGACATGCTCAAGGAGCGCGTCGCCCGCGACAAATACGTAGGCATGAATGAGCTCCACAACCTTCTATACGAGGAGATGACGCGCCTGCTCTGTGACGGCAAAGAGGGCGAGAGCGGCGAGGACTTCCGCCTCCCCGACGGAGTGCGCCGCCCTTACGTCATACTGGTTGTCGGCGTCAACGGCGTCGGCAAAACCACCACCATCGGCAAGCTGGCCCATCAGTACAAGGACGCCGGCTACAAGGTGGTATTGGGCGCCGCCGACACCTACCGCGCCGCCGCCATCGAGCAGCTCGAGGAGTGGGCACGCCGCAGCGGTGTGGCCCTCGTCAAGCAGAAAGAGGGCTCCGACCCGGCCTCCGTCGCCTTTGACACGCTGCAGTCTGCCGTGCGCCAGAACGCCGACGTAGTCATCATCGACACCGCCGGCCGTCTCCACAACAAAATCGGCCTCATGGACGAGCTGTCGAAAATCAAACGCGTGATGCAGCGCGTGGTGCCCGAGGCTCCCAACGAGGTGCTTCTGGTGCTGGACGGCTCGACGGGTCAGAACGCCTTCGAGCAGACACGCCAGTTCTCGGCTGCCACTCAGGTCACCGGCCTGGCAATCACCAAGCTCGACGGCACCGCCAAGGGCGGCGTGGTCATCGGCATCTCCGACCAGTTCCAAATCCCCGTGCGCTACATCGGCCTGGGCGAGGGCATCACCGACCTCCAGGTTTTCAACAAACGCGAGTTTGTGGAGTCGCTCTTCAACCACAACAATAACTGACACGGCGGTGGCTTCTGTTGACATCATCACAATGGGCTGTTCCAAGAATCTTGTGGACAGCGAGCGCGTGATGCGCATGTTTGAGGCCGCCGGCTTCGACGTGCGCCACAACCCCGACGACGTCTCCGCCGATGAGGTCGTCATCAACACCTGCGGCTTCATCGGCGACGCCAAGGAGGAGTCCATTGACATGATTCTTCGCTGCTGTCAGGCCAAGGAAGACGGCACCGTGGGCCACGTCACGGTCATGGGCTGTCTCTCTGAGCGCTACCGCGGCGAGCTCCCCGCCGAGATTCCAGAGGTGGACCGCTGGTACGGCAAATTCGACTGGAAGAACGTGGTCGACGACATCGCCGAGCGCCATCCCGCTCTGCGTCCCTGGGACCGCCGTCTCACCACACCCTCCCACTATGCCTACCTCAAGATTGCCGAAGGCTGCAACCGCTTCTGCGCCTTCTGCGCCATCCCCCTCATCACCGGCCGTCTCACCTCGCGACCCATCGAGGAGATTGCCGACGAGGTGCGCGACCTGGTCAACAGCGGCGTCCGCGAGTTCAACGTCATCGCCCAGGACCTCTCTTCCTACGGCAAAGACCTCTACGGCCGCTCCGAACTGGCGCGCCTCATCGAGACCATCGCCGACATCTCCGGCGTGGAATGGATTCGTCTCCACTACGCCTATCCCGCTGATTTCCCATATGATATACTGCCCGTGATGGCCTCGCGTCCCAACGTGTGCAAGTATCTCGACATAGCTCTCCAGCACGCCTCCGACAAGGTGCTCGGCAACATGCGCCGCCACATCACGGCCGCCGAGACCGAGAAGCTGCTCGAGCGCATCCGCCGCGAAGTGCCCGGCATCCACATCCGCACAACCCTCATGACCGGCTTCCCCGGCGAGGGTCCCGAAGAATTCGCCGAGCTCCTCGACTTTGTGCGCCGCCAGCGCTTCGAGCGCATGGGCGCCTTCGCCTATTGCGAGGAAGACGACACCTGGGCCGCACGCAACCTCAGCGACGACGTGCCGCAGGAGGTCAAACAGGAGCGCCTCGACAAGCTCATGGCTCTCCAGGAGGAGATTGCCGCCGAACTCAGTCAGGAGAAAGTGGGCCAACAGATGCGCGTCATCTGCGACTCGGTCAACGACGACTACTTCGTCTGCCGCAGCGAGTTCGACTCGCCGGAGGTGGACCCCGAGGTGCTCGTCCCCCGCGACTGCGGCATGGAGCTCGTCCCCAGCCGCTTCTACAATGTAAAGATAACAGAGGCTATGCCTTTTGAACTGATTGCGCAGCCATGCTCCTGAGCGACGAAAGCATAGCAGAAGCAGTGCGCGCATGCCGCCGCGCCGGCGTGTCCTTTGCCGTCATCCGCGAGAAAGAGCACGATGAGGTGCGACTGTTTGCCGACGACGGCCGGAGCGGCGCTCCGCTGTCGGACGCCTTCTTCTTCGCCCGTCAGTGGAACGAGTCCGGTCCGGCGGTGACCCTTGCCGACCGGCTCACGCTTGCCGAGGTCTGCGCGATGCCCGAAGCGCCCGCGGCCCATCCCGCGCCGGCCGATCCGTCGACGCAAGAGGTTGATTATCTGCGCGATGTGACTGCGCTGACAAAAACGCTCGTCGGCGAAGGTCCGCGCGCCAAAACCGTCATCTCGCGCATCATCACCGAGGACGCCCGCATTGACGCCGCCGATGCCGCCGAGCGTCTCTTCCGCGAGCGCCGCGACGCCACATGCTGCGTATTCTCCGACGCGGAAGGCGCCCTTTGGCTGGTGGCCACTCCCGAGCTTCTGCTACACGTGGACGAAGCCTCGTCGCGCGTCACCACAATGTCGCTGGCCGGCACAAAAGCCGCCGACGACCTTTCTTCCTGGGATGTCAAGAACATCGAGGAGCACAACATCGTGACCTCCTACATCATCGACCGCATGGGCATGATGGCCGACGATGTGACGGCCTCCGCCGACACCCCAAGCGTCAGCGGCGCCGTACGCCATCTCTGCACAATGATCACCGCACGGCTGCGTCCCGGCGTCACACCCGCCGATGCCGCCGCCTATCTCTCCCCCACCCCCGCGGTATGCGGAATGACTCCGGATGCCGCGAAAATGCACATCGCCACAATAGAACGCCATCGCCGGCGTTTTTATTCAGGATACCTGGGCGTCGCCACGCCCGGAAAAGCCTTCTCGGCTTATGTCACTCTGCGCTGCGCACGTCTCGTGCCCGGCTCTTTCTCAATCTATGTGGGCGGAGGTATAACCGCCCGCTCCGTGGCCCGCGACGAATGGCTCGAAACCTGCGCCAAAGCCCGGCCACTGCTTAATATTCTCAATCAGCAACACATCTCGAATCATGAACGATAACGCTATATCCGGCAACACCGTCTCCGATAACGAGCCGATGAACAATGCCGCCGGCATCCCCGCCTCCGACGAGGTCACCGATGCCGCTGAAACCGACGCCTCCGATGTCACCGACAACGTCGACGCCGACGTGGAGGTCGACGAAGAGGAGGACCGCCGCAACCACCGCGGCCATCCCTTCCTCATTGTCGCCGGCGCCATACTGCTGTTGGGCGGAGCATCGCTCTTGCCCTGGAGCAAAATGACCAACGGCTTCATAAAAGACTTCAACCTCTTCGGCCAGCTCACCGGCGAAACCGGCGACGCCGGCGGAAACGAGGTAATCGACCCCGAGCTGGCCAAGGCGATGGCCGAAGCCGACTCGCTGGCACGCCTGCCGCGCATGGTCGACGCTTCCGGCACCACACCCGTCACCCCCGACCAGGTCAAGGCTCCGCTCTCGCCGCGCGTAAACGGTCAGATGGTGCTTGAGGATTATACAGTCAACTCGCAGGGCCTCGCCCACCTCAAGGCCGCCCTCTCCGACACCGCCAAACGCCCCGCGCGCATCGCCGTCATCGGCGATTCGTACATCGAGGGCGACATCCTCACCGCCGACATCCGCGAGCAGCTCCAGAGCGCCTTCGGAGGCTGCGGCGTAGGCTACGTGCCCGTATCGTCGCATGTGGCCGGATTCCGCCAGACCGTCCGCGAGAACTCGAGCGGCTGGACCGGCCATGACATCCGCAAAGGCAGCGACTTCAAATTTGCCGGCCTCTCCGGCGAGCACTTCACCGCCGACGCCGGCGCCAAGGTGACCCTCCGCGGCGTCGATGCCAAGCAGCACCTCGACAAGTGGGACAACACGCGCTTCCTCTTTGTCAGCCCCGCCGCCGGAACGGTCACCATCACCACCGACAGCGGCGACCACAAATTCGACGTGAAAGGCAGTCCCGAGGTTCAGTGCCTCACTGTTCCCGGCTCCACCACCCAAGCCGTGATGACCACCTCCGTCAACGGCCTCCAGGCTCTTGGCATGTATCTCGACGGTGCCAAAGGCATCCAGGTCGACAACATGTCGCTGCGCGGAAACTCCGGAATCACCCACCGCAACATCTCCAAAGAGCTGGCCACGCAGATGCGCGAGCATGTCGACTACGACCTCATCATCCTGGAGTACGGCATGAACGCTCTCACCTCCAAGCAGAAAGACTACGAACACTACCGCGGCCTCATGGAGCAGACCATTCTCCATCTCAAAGAATGCTACCCCAAGGCCGACATCATCATGATGGGCATCGGCGACCGCGGCCAGAAGATAGGCGGCGAGGTGCAGTCGCTGCCCACATCGCCCTATATGACCACCGCCCAGCGCAATGCCGCCCGCAACACCGGCGTCATCTTCTGGGACACCCGCGAGGCCATGGGCGGCGAAGGAGCAGTCGTAGAGTGGCGCAACAAGTCGCTTATCAACCCCGACTTCATCCACCTCAACCACAAGGGCGGTCAGGAGCTGGCAACACGCTTCGTCACCACCCTCACCAAATATCTCGACAAGCCCAAAGTTCATAAAACCCCTGTTTCTCAAACACATAAAACCACGAAAAGATGAAAATCTTAACCGCCATACTCGCCTGCACGGCTCTCGCAGCCGGCTCCGCATACGCCGCAACGCCCGTTGACAAAAACGACAGATACACGCGCCTAAACCCCAAGATGGCCAAGGCCGACCCGCGCCCCGTGGAAATCGCCAACTATCCCTTTCTCCACCGCAGCGCCAACTACATCGACTTCAACGGCGACGACTGGACCGCACTCCGCCACAAATTCGCAACCCTCGGCCAGCGCGGCAACAACGTCGTCACCATCGTCCACATCGGCGACTCGCACATCCAGGGCGACGGCAACACCGGCCAGGTGCGCAAGCACATGCAGAACACCTACGGCAACGCCGGCCGCGGCCTGATGTCACCCCTCCGCATCGCCGGAACAAACCAGCCCATGGACTACACCCTCACCACCAAGGCATCCTGCGCCACCGCCACGCTCCTCAAGAAACCCTGGCGCGTGCCCATGGGATTCACCGGCGCCGCCGTGCGACCCTCCTCGTCGCAGGCGTCGTTCACCCTCACCGACAAGTCCGACTTCAACGAGCTGCGAATCTACACAAACGGGCCGGTGAAAGTCACCTCCGTATCCTCAAACGACGCCGAAGTGCCCGCCACCACCGAGAGCAAGGAATGGGGCGCGCAGATCAACCTTGAGTCGCCCGTGAAGTCTCTGACCTTCACCCTCTCCGGCGACGGCATGATTCTCTACGGCGTCGACGCCCGCGACACCCGCCAGCCCGGCGTGCTCTATCACGCCATCGGCAACAACGGCGCCACCTTCCAGACCTACTCGAGACTCGGCACCACCGGCTCCGGCGTGCACCTGCTCAACCCCGACCTCATCATCATCTCGCTCGGCTCTAACGAAGCCTTCGGCAACGTCACCGACCAGGCCTTCTACAACATGGTTGACAAGATGGTCACCGACATCCGCACCCACAATCCCCAGGCCAAGATTCTGCTCACCAGCCCGGGCGAGTGCCAGCGCAGCGCCGGCCGCTCCGGCAAAGTCGCATCCCGCGCCTATGCCGTCAACTCTAACGTTGAGCGCCTCGGCAAGGTCATCCTCAAATACGGCAAAGACCACAACATCGCCACCTACGACTTCTTCGACGTAGCCGGCGGCACAGGCTCCTCCAACGACTGGCTCCAGAAAGGCCTGCTCTCGCGCGACCGCATCCACCGCACCTGGAACGGCTACTACCTCGAGGGCAACCTCATCTACAACGCCCTCTACAAAGCCCTGACCGGCAAAGAAATCCCCGAGGAGGCTCCCGTCGCCAATCCCGCCGACGTCCCCGCCAAATAACACCCGCAAACCGAATCCGTGGCACGCGTGCCACACATTATTATATTATAAAAGCAAAAACCGCCCTTATCACCTCCTTAAGCAATGGACTGGTTCTTCAACTTCTTTGACAAAATCGACCCCGCCCTGGCTCAGAAGCTCATGGCCTACGACGCGCAGCAGCCCCTGCTGTTCAACACCGGCCTCTTCATGATGCTCTTCCTGGGTTTCGTGCTCATCTACCAGGCCATGCGTCGCTGGCGCACGGCAAAGATGGTGGTCACCATACTCTTCTCGCTCTATTTCTACTACAAGAACAGCGCCGAATACTGCTTCATTCTCCTCGGCATCTGCCTCTCCGACTACGTCCTCGGACTGTGGATGGGCGCCGCACGCCGCAACTGGGTGCGCCGCTGCATCGTGCTCCTCAACGTGGTGCTCAACGTGGGCATGTTGGTGTATTTCAAGTACTTCAACCTCCTGCTGCAGACATTCGCATCGATGAACGGCACCCACTTTGACGCCCTCGACATCATCCTCCCCGCCGGCATCTCCTTCTTCACCTTCCGCTCAATCAGCTACATCGTCGACCTCTACCGCCGCAAGATGGAGCCATGCCGCAACATCATGGACTACATGTTCTTCCTCACCTTCTTCCCGCCCCTGCTGGCAGGCCCCGTGGTGCGCGCCAAGGACATGCTCCCCCAGATTCGCGAGAACCGCAACGCCTCACGCGCCATGGTTGCCGAAGGCCTTTTCCTCATCATGTGCGGCCTCATCAAGAAGATGCTCATCGCCGACTACATCAGCGGCAACTTCGTCGACCGCATCTTCGAGAACCCCACCCTCTACACCGGCTTCGAGAACGTGATGGGCACCATCGGCTTCACCATCCAGATCTACTGCGACTTCTCCGGTTACTCCGACATGGCCATCGGCCTGGCGCTCCTCCTCGGATTCCGCTTCCCCGACAACTTCAACGCCCCCTTCAAATCGCAGAGCCCCAGCGAGTTCTGGCACCGCTGGCACATCTCCCTCTCCACATGGCTCCGCGACTACGTCTACATCCCCCTCGGCGGAAACCGCTGCGGCAAACTGCGCTGCTACTTCAATAAGTTCGCCACCATGATCGTCGGCGGCATCTGGCACGGCGCCTCGTGGATGTACCTCTTCTGGGGCGGATACCAGGGCGTACTCCTCATCGGCCACCAGGTTCTCAAGAAAGCCATCCCCTCGAGCTGGTACATGAAACCCTCGACGCTGCGACGCGCCCTCAACATCTTCGTCACCTTCGTCCTTGCGCTCATCGGCTTCGGCATCTTCCGCTCGATGTCTATGCAGGGCCTCGGCGACCACTATCAGATGATTTTCACCAACTTCCACCCCGAGATTGCCCTTGAATTTATTTCGGCCTATTCGCTGATAGTCTTCCTCATCGTCCTGGCGCTCATCATGCACTTCACCCCCTCGCACTGGCGCGAAAACCTCATGGAGCGATACCTCCGGATGCCCCTGCCCGTCCAATCCATCACCCTCGCTGCCGTGCTCTTCATCGTAGTGCAGACCCGCAACGCCGACCTCGTCCCCTTCATCTACCTCCAGTATTAATCCCCCATCCCACAGATACGCAAGAAAATAACGCAGAGCCACCGTCGCACGGGCCCTGCGTTATTTTTTGCTCGTAAGGTTCGGTCAGCGGCTCATTTCCGCGGACCGTATTTCTTCCACAGCGGCACAAAGACAATGATGCCGGACGCCACAATAGCAAACACCGTGAAGAAGTTGATGACAGCGTGCATGAGAATCCACACCACCAACAGCAGCCACAGCACGCCGATAACGATAAACCTGAAAATATTCTGTGTTGACATAATCTTTCGAACTACTTAAAGCATTATTTGCGACGCCTGTCACAGAGCGACGGACGGCGATTGCGCTGCAAAATTACGCAAAAAACGGAGGAACAGCAAAAAAAGAGGCGAAAAAATTTGGAGGAGTCACAGAAAGTGCTTAACTTTGCAGTCGCAAAACGGCGGGATAGCTCAGTTGGTTAGAGCGTCGGATTCATAACCCGGAGGTCCCGAGTTCAATTCTCGGTCCCGCTACCGCAAGCCCAGGCACTTCGCCCGGGCTTTTTTCATATCCCTACCCCCTCCTCAACGCTTCTGCCGCCGGACCGGAATCGTCCCGTTTTTTCCCGTTTGCCCTCCTCAGTCCGAAATTTTTTCTGCCGCCGGGGTTAGGTTTTTCAGAAGTCGCGGTTTTACGCGATTTTATTAACGACGGCGATTACTGGCATTACTATGCAGGCATTTCGGCCAACTTAAAACTGTTCTGCAATGATCTGCAATTATACGCCAACCTCACACAAAACGTATATGGGATTACGGGTGATTACAGTGATTCATTTACTATCATTGGAACTTATGGCACAGGTAAATCAAGTTTTATCTTAGCTTTTGAGCAAGACCTCAAATCAAACTCTAAGCATCTTATTCAAGATAAAACACACATGAAATATTTTACGAACGATTTTTACAGCATGTCAAGCAATGCGATGTTATAGGATTTGTTTTCGCAAAGCATCTTGAGGAATTCCTTCGTACTGCGCTTGGTATAACTGTCT
>SFOH01000046.1 GCA_004552485.1 Bacteroidales bacterium
TATGACCGCATCGACTACCCTTACCATATGGTTTTCGGGCACCAGTTCATCCAGCGATGGAGGAAGGAGCAAATTTTGTTTTCTATTGTCAGATTTTATTGCTAACTTTGCCATGTTATGTTTTGATTATTAGTGATTTAATCGCAATACAAATATACTAAAAATCTATGACATAACAAAGGCTTTTACGCTGAATTTCAGCATGAAAGCCTTATTTTTGTAGCTTATTTTTTTGCCTGTTTAAACTATAAAAAGAGACTGCCTAAACTTGTTAGACAGTCTCTCGTTTTCGTTATTAATTATTGCTGTCCTATAAAAATTTATTGCTGTCCGGCAAAAGACGGGCGGAATAGCGCACTCTTCGCGTAGCCCGTCAAAGGACATAGTGCATTAGTCTGTGGGTTATGGCTTCCTCTCAGTTATCAGTTCCCATGCTATGGGCCATTCGGCGTCAGGGAACGCCAGCGTCAGCGGGCGATAAGGGTAGCCAGGGTGTGCCGTCTTCCTTCCTGGTGCCCTTTTATCGAACCGTAATAAATTATTTAATATAATAATGTATGTGGGGCTCAGACGTCGGCGAGGACCGGGAAGCCGCGGCGGGCGTCAGAGAGGGCGTTGTAGCTGAGGACGGCCGACATGCAGGGGGCGGCGCCGGCGACGGGCTCGGCGAGGTCGAGGCCGAGGTAGTCGAGGATGTGGGTGGTGTTTTCGGAGTAGACGCCGAAGTCGTCACGCCCCGAGCGGTTTGCTCCCACGACATAGGCCTGATTCTCGATGGCGCGTGCGATGAGCAGGTGCTCCCAGGCATAGCGGCGTGCGTCGGGCCAGTTGGCGGGGATGAGGAGCACGTCGTAGCGGCAGGGGAAGTTGCGCAGCGTCTCGGGGAAGCGTGTGTCGAAGCAGACGGCCATGGTGATGTTCCAGCCGCGGAAGCGCACGACGGGCGTGGGACGGCGGCCGGCGTTGAAGATGCGCGCCTCGGGACTGAGCGAGAACAGATGCTGCTTGTCGTAGTAGGTTATGTCGCCGCCGGGCTCCACGAAGAAGCAACGGTTGGTGAAGGCTCCGTCGGCATCGCGCCACACCCACGAGGCGCACACGGCGGCATTGGCGCGCGCGGCCATGCGGCGCACGGCGTCGAGCGAGGGATGGCTGTCTTCGCCGTCGGCGAGGCGGGTGAGCATGGCCTGGTCGGTGATGAATCCGGTTGAGAAAAGCTCGGGGAGCACCACGATGTCGGTGTCGCGCGGCAGCCGGCGAACGATGTCGGCAGCGGCCTGGAGGTTTTCTTCGCGGTCGGCCCAGGCGATGTCGAGGGGGCAGGCAACTATCTTGAGCAGGTGTTCCATTTTTCAGTCTTTGGGGTTGGCGTGTTTGTATTCGGAGAAGAGGTGGGGACGGCGACCTTCGGCGCCGGTCGAGCGGTAGTAGGCTTTGATGGCAGCCATGTCGGCGTCGGCGTCTCCGGTGGGGCGGAAGGTGTCGGCGATGGTGACCGTGCGCGTGCGGTAGTCGATGACGCCGAGGGTGATGGGCACGTCGGCTTCGCGGGCGATGTGGAGGAAGCCGGTGCGCCATTTGGCGTTAAGGGAGCGCGTGCCCTCGGGAGTGATGGCCAGGTGCATGGTCGCGGAGGCGTTGAACTTGTCGATGATGGCGGCCGAGAGCGAGCTGCCGCGCTTGCGGGGCACGGGGATGCCGCCCATGGCGCGGAATATCCAGCTCAGCGGCGGCATGAACCACGTCTGCTTCATCAGGAAGCCGGCATGGCGGCCGACGGCGGCGTAGGCGAGCTTGCCGATGATGAAGTCCCAGTTGGAGGTGTGGGGCGCCACGCAGATGATGCACTTGGGATAGTCGGGGACGGTGATATTCACCGTCCATCCGAACCATCGCAGTATTCTTGCCGACAGATTCATAAGGGGAGGGTTAACGAGGTGGGGTTGCAAAGATGATGGTTATGAGCCTGAACGGCAAGGATTTGGGGGGACACGGGAGCGGAGCGGGGGAGTTCCTCCCCCGCTGCGGCGTTGAGGCGGGGGGAGGGCCGCTGCCGCCCTGCGGGGGATGGGTTTTTCCTCCCCGCGGCAGGCCCGCGCGGGAGGGGGCTTTAGGCTTTGTTGGCGTCTTTGACAGCCTGGGGCATCGCGGCGTTCATCTCCTTGACGATTTCGGCCATCTTGGCCATGAATTCGTCGTCGAGCTTTTTGTAGGCGGCCTTGAAGTAGGCGTGGCGGGCCTTGCGGTAGGCTTCGGTGGTGTCGAAAGCGGCACGGTTCTTGTCGAAGGCGAACGAAGCGTTGGCCAGGGTCGTCTCCTGGAGGCTTGCAATCTCATTGACAATACGCACCACGTCGGCGCGGTCAAAGCCCTTGAGGCAGTGGCTGGCTACGAGAAGTTCGGCGGCCATGTCGCCGCAGGCGTAACGCACTCTTTTTTTCAGTTGTCTTTTGTTTGCCATAATAAATATGTGTTAGAGGTTGTTCAGAATGATATTTCTCAGAGCGGAGTAGGTGGGTAGCATCGGCCGGCGGTGATCGGTGCCTTTCATGAAGCGGGTGAGCTGGAGGGGCAGGTCCATGGCGCGGCCGGTGATTGCCGACATGGCCGTGAGCGACTTGGCGGGGTGCGCCGTGGCCAGGATAAGACCTGTCTGCCCGGGTTGGAGACTCTCGCGGAGGGCGTGCCAGGCCATGGCGCCGTGGGGGTCGATGGTGTAGCCCGTTTCGGCGTAACAGGTGTTGACAGCGGCGATGATTTCGGCGTCGGAGACTCCGACGGCGTCCAGCTCGGCGGCAATGCCCTCGGTCGTTCCCCCGCAAAGATGGAGGAGGCGGCCGATGTTCGAGGGACAGCCCTTGTCGGCGGCCCAGGCCAGGGTGGGGATGGCGCGGGGAACGCCGCCACCGTGGCCGGCGAGCAGGTTGGCGAGGTAGCAGTTGGCGTTCTCGCAAGCTATTATGCGGCTGATGTCCAGGCCCATGCGCCGTGCGATGACGGCCGAGCAGACATTGCCGAGGTTGCCGGCGGGGATGGCGACGGTGACGGGCGCGCGCCGGCCCAGCTTCTGCCACAGATGGCTCAGCGCGTAGAAATAGGCGAACGACTGGGGCAGCAGTCGAGCGATGTTCTCGGAGTTGGCCGACGTGAGGGCCGCAACGGCGTTGAGGGCCGGGTCGGCAAAAGCCTGACTGACAATGGAGTGGCAGTCGTCGATGGTGCCCTGCACCTCGATGGCGTGGATGTTTCCGCCGAGGGTGGTGAACTGCATCTCCTCGTGGCGGCGGGCATTGCCGCGCGGGAAGAGCACGTAGACCTCCACGCCGCTGATGCCGGCGAAGCCGTTGGCGACGGCGCTGCCCGTGTTGCCGTTGGTGGCGATGAGCACATGGAGCTTGCCCGAGCGTTTGCCGCGCAGCGTCTCCTCCTTGATGTGGAGATGGCTCAGCAGCCGCGCCATGAAGCGCGAGCCGAAGTCCTTGAACGTCAGCGTGGGGCCGTGGAAGAGCTCCACGGCGTAGATATTCTCCGACAGCTGCACGAGCGGCACTTGGAACGAGAAGGCCTCGTCGACAACGTGTTTCAGCGCCGCCGAATCGACATCGGCGCCAAACAGCTGATTGGCAAGCACGTATGCTATCTCGTCGAAGCTCATCTCGCCGCTGTTCATAAAGAACGGAGCGGGGATGCGCGGCAGGGCAACGGGCATATACTGGCCGCCGGCGGCGGGAGTGCTGTGAAGCACGGCACGGCTCAGAGAGACAGCAGGACCGGGATGGCGTATGCCTATATAATTCATTTCAGATAATCTAAGTTCTTCATGGAAAAGCGCTTGCGAGGGCCCGGGGGCACGAGGCCGCCGGACGTCCGGCTTTTCTACCTGCAAATATACAACTAAATTCCGAGATAACGCCCGTAATAACAAAAATTATGCTGTCCTTTTTTGCGGCGAAGTTGTCCTATGGGGGCACAGAGGGGCGGCGGGCGGCCGATTTTTGCGGCGCCGGGTTTTGGGGGTTGGCAAATAATGAGTAATTTTGCAGGCGAATATGGAGAAAGAACAGTCACATAAGACGGAGCCCGGCACGGACGAGCGCAAGAAGCAGCGCGACGATGTGGCCGACGTGATTGCGCGTCAGCCGCTCGACACGGTGTTCAGCAAGCTGCGGCTGGTGCTGATGCTGACGTGGCCGGCCATCCTGGCGCAGATGTCCATGGTTGTCATGGAGTATATCGACGCGGCCATGGTGGGCAGCCTCGGCGCCGTCGCGGCCGCCGGCATCGGCCTCGTGTCCACCACCACGTGGCTGTTCTGGGGCCTGGGCATCGCCGTGGGCACGGGCTATGCCGTGCAGGTGGCCCACCAGATTGGTGCCGACGACAACACGGCGGCGCGGCAGACGCTGCGCCAGAGCGTGGTGGTCATCGGCGCCGTGGGTATCGTGCTGGCTGTCATTGGTATAGCCATCGCCGACGGCCTGCCGCGGTGGCTGGGCGGAAACAGCGAAGTGTGCGCACAGGCCACCGGCTACTTCCGCCTTTTCATCGCCTCGCTGCCGTTCATGATGCTCTCCTACCTGGCCTCGTCGATGCTGCGCAGCGCCGGAAACATGGTGTTGCCGGGACTGATGAACGTGGCCATGTGCGTGCTCGACGTCGTCTTCAACTTCTTTCTTATATATGAGACCCGCGACGTGACGGTGCTCGGAACGCAGTTCCGCATCTGGGGCGCGGGCCTGGGCGTGCAGGGCGCGGCGCTGGGCTCGGCGGCGGCGTTCTGCGTGGGCGGAATGTATATGTGGTGGTGGATTGTGAAGCGCTCGCGGCGCCTGAGCCACGCGTTCTCGCACAAATACTGCCGCCACTGGTACTCGCTGCGCTCCACCACCGTGCGCCGCGCCGCCTCCATCAGCTGGCCCATCGCCGTGGAGCGCACCGTCATGTGCGGCGCACAGATTCTCATCACGGCCATCGTGGCGCCCCTGGGCACCGCCGCCATCGCCGCCAACTCGTTCGCCATCACCGCCGAGAGCCTCTGCTACACCCCCGGCTACGGCGTCGGCGATGCCGCCACCACCCTTGTTGGTCAGAGCCTCGGCGCGGGACGCCGCGAGCTGGCGCGCTCGTTCGGACGCATCGCCATCGCCATGGGCATGGGGGTGATGACGGCCTTGGGCGTGGTGATGTGGCTGTTGGCCCCCGAGATGATGGCGCTTTTCACACCGGACGTCGACGTGCAGAGCCTGGGCGTGATGGCGCTGCGCACCGAGGCGTGGGCCGAGCCCATGTTCGGCGCCGCCATCGTCACATACTGCGTCTTCATCGGCGCGGGCTACACCAAGGTGCCCGCCACGGTCAATTTCAGCTCCATGTGGCTCGTGCGCCTGACCCTGTCGGCGCTGCTGGCCACGGAGTACGGCCTCTTCGGCGTATGGCTGGCCATGGCCATCGAACTGAGCGTGCGCGGCCTGGCCTTCCTCTGCCTCTTCCGCTGGAGCCGCTGGCTCACGCGCGGCCGCCGCGACGAAAATGTCCCCGACGAGCTGGCCCACGACCCCTCCGCCGCCGACACTCCCGACGTTCTCTGATTTTTGGGATTATTTATCTCGTTAACATAATTTAGCAATCGGGGGGGGTAGTCTTAACCTTTTTTACTAATTTTGCGTTTGTTCCGGCGTCAATTTCGTTTTGCATCGATTTTGGCGCAGGGTATCCCTATGCGGACTATACTAAACCTTAACCAATCATATTTATTAAATTCGATGAAATCTCTAATCCGAGGGCATGCACGATTTATCGGAGCTCTGTTGATGGCACTGACATGCCTTGGCGCGGCGGCACGGTCGGCCACGCCCGATAACACTATCTCTGTAAAGAAATTTAGTGAGGATTCTAACGATCAAAGCGCAGTAATTGACAAGGTTCCCGACCGCGCCACCGGCAAACCGTGCGCCTTGATTCTCATCACCAATGAGAATAACCTCGAGGGCTTTAAGTTTAATACAGGTACCCACTTCAGCAAGGTTGAGAATTACACTGACAACAATGGCCGTCATGTTGTGAAGCTGTGGGTCAGCCCCAATGTGAAGCGCATGACTATAAGTCATGAGCACAAGGATATCGTGCCCATGCGCAACTTTGACTTCAATGGCAAAAGCCTGAAGGAGGCTACCGTCTATCGCATGGAGTTGGGCTATGTGAACCTTCCGAGTGCCATGGACCGCCAGTTCGTAGAGTTCACAGTGACGCCTCCCGATGGAGCATACCTCGAGGTCAACGGTGAACCCTGGGCTCTGAACAAGAACGGTTATGCCTCGAAACCGCTGCCGTTCGGAAATTACAGATTTCTTGTGACGGCTCCTGACCGCCGCGAGGAAGCCGGCAAATTTGTGCTGAACACTATTTCGGAGTCCAAGGTCATCAATGTTGTCCTGCGTCCGGATTATGGTTATTTGACGCTTGTGGGGGACGATATGCGTGATGCCGATATTTACATCGACCAGCAGCGTTACAGCTACAGCCAGCTGAACCGCTTCAAAGTTAAGAGCGGACGCCACACCTTGAAAATCGTACGCAAGAATTACAGCCCCTATCAGCAGACATTTGATATCTTTGACGACAAAGAGGAGAGAATTTCTCCGCGCCTGGACGCCAACTATTCAACAGTGACAATCTATGCGCCAAAGGGCTGCAACATAACAATTGACGGCGAGAACAAGGGCCTGGATACATGGAGCGGGCCGCTTGAGCCGGGGACGTACACGATTGAAGCACGCAAGGCAGGACACAAACCGTTCCGCAAGACATACGAGGTCTCTAAAATTAACGAGCAAATTACCATTACACTCCTGGAGCCCGAGCCTATATACGGCAGCGTTGACATCAGCAGTGACCCTCGCGGTGCGTCGATTTCGATTGACGGAAAGCCAATCGGTCATCTCACGCCTTTCAGCCAGAGGCTGCTCATAGGCACGCACACCATCTCGCTGTCAAAGCCGGGGTATCAGCCTTATGAAACCAGTGTCACAATCAATCCCGAAGGCGTTGAAAATGTGTCGGCCAAGCTTAGCAACACAGTGAATCTTGTGGTGTCGTGGACGCCTTCGAACGCTACGCTAAGCGTTGACGGTAGTGTGGTCAGCAGCCATTCGCCCTATACGATGACGTGTCTGCCCAAGACAGAGCATAATCTCAAACTTGAGTACTCAGGCTATCATGATTTATACAAGACAGTCACAGTTGACAAGAACAAGACCGAGAGCCTTAGCATGAAACGTATTGTGTACCACGATTACTATGATTGGGGGCATTGTGACGGGGACGCCTCAGAGGTTAACCGCTACTTCTTTATGGGTGCTGAGGGAGGCTTCGGCAATCTGACCACCGTGGGCGGCAATTTTGGCTTTGTGTTTCGCAAACTGTTCATGCTGTTCGATGCCGGATATTGCCTTAACGATGAGCAGGAAGTTTACGCATATCCTAAAGATGAGTTCCAAGAGAATCGTGAACATTTGTATATCACCCCGGGCTTGTATTTTGGAGGACGCCTGGGCCTCGCGTTTCAGTGTGGCCGAGTCATGTTCAATCCCCAGATAGGTTATCGCCACATGGATCTGGAAGGTTCATGGGTGGGAAGCGGCCTGGCCGCATTGCGTATGCAGATTCGTTTCAGCAGCCACTTTGCTTTTATCCTGAGTCCCGAGTATTACACAGCAGTGATGCAGGGGGATGGATTCAAGTTTGCGGCAAAAAATATTGACGATGTCAAGAAGTTGGGAACGGGATACCGTGTCGCTGCCGGATTTGAGGTATATTTCTGATTTTTAATGGCAAATCGTAACACCGATGAAATACTATAATATACTAAACAAAATATTGCTTGTGATGGCGCTGTCAGTAGCACTGTCAGCATGTAACGATGATTTGACCGTGTCCGGAGATGATTATATATTTTCAAAAGAAGACGTCTGGACGTATTGGACCAATTTCAATAAACTCACTGACATATCTGCTCAGGGCGAAAAAGTATCGGCAAGTTTTTACCATTGTGGCAACACTACTTTGAGCGGTGTTCCGTCTTGGGCTACAGCATCAAATACTTTTTTCAGCAGCTCGAACGACATATGGAATGAACAGAACGTTTATATCACAGTCAAGCCCAATCTCACGCCCTCACAACGCATAGCTGTTCTGCTACTGATGGCAAAGGGAAGTGACGGCATAGTCCGCAAGGCACAGACAGAGATGTCGCAGAATGCAGGCAGTCTTGAGCTTTCATTTGTCTCTGAAGCGCCTGCTGTTTCAGCTGCCGGCCAAACCATTCAGCTTGAATATTCAACCAACGGTGAGGACAGCAAAGTGTATGTTGAGAGTGAATCCACATGGCTGACTGCCACCAAGGGCAATAACAGCATGATTGAAGTGACTGTTGACACTAACAATGGACTGGCGCGCAGTGCCTATGTTTATCTCCGCTATGAAGGAGAATCGAAATATGCGCGACTCCTGGTCTCTCAGGCATCCCCCACGGGCTCGTTTGACGAGAAGACCACAAACATAGGTTACGAAGGAGGCATAAAGACCGCGTATTTCACTGCTGAGTCAGACTGGAAGATATCAAACAGCAATGCGTGGCTGTCGGTGACACCCGTCAACGGCGAGGCCGGAGCCGCTTCTGTAAGGCTGTCGGTTGCCCCGAACTATGAGAACACGTCGCGAGAGGGAACCATCTACCTCAGTTCAACAGCCAATCAGTTGCTCGATTCTTACAAAATATGTCAGGAAGGGCTTAAACTTCAGGTAGATGCCACGAAATACGATGTCGATTGCGCCAATGACGGTGCGTTGGTAAAGATAACCTCCAACGCTGACTGGGAGGTAAAGACGGAGGCCGATTGGCTGACGCCTGATCCTAAATCAGGCCATGGCGACGCTTCCATCATGATTAAGGCAGCCGACAACCCCTCCATCACCCCCCGCAAAGGCAAGGTCACCATCTCGCTGACCAAAAACGCAGCCATAGAAAGGAATATTGTCATCAACCAGGCCGGAGTGCCATACGGAGTAGACAAAGACAAACTGTCATTCCCATGGGTTGGCCAGACACAGAAAGTGCATCTGAGTACACCGTCGACATGGAACTGCGCGGTGTCGGAATCGTGGATTTCAGTGGACACAGACAAAGGCAGCGGCGAATACGACCTGGCTGTAACCTGCGCGCCCAACAACGGCGCTGAGGAGCGTTCGGGTTATATAATGGTAAAGTCAGAGGGTGAGCCTCTTATCATCAACATCATTCAGCAGGGTCAGTATTTCTATCTTGACAACACCGGTTCTGAACTGGGCGCCATGGGCGGCCAAATAGAGCTGACGGTTCACTCGTCAGTGGGCGCACAATGTGCAATAGAGGGCGCCGACAGTTCGTGGCTGACTTTCGAGCAAACCGACGCCGAAGGCGTGTACGTGCTCACGGCGGCTTACAACAACTCAATCAATGGCCGTAAAGCAGCCTTCGTTATCATGCCCACGATGGACAACATCAATCAGGATTACACCACGGGTGTGAAATATACCGTGAAGCAGAATGGCCGTCGCCTCATTTCATCTGTTCCCGCCTTACACCTATCGCGTACAGGCGGACAAAGTACTAAATGCCGAATCGTTGCCGACGGAGAGATTTACGTGTACAAGGAGCCCACCGACACTTGGTATATTCTCGAATACGACCCCAAGACGCTGACGTTCTTTGTCACAGCCACGGAAAACAAGACCGGCGCAGAGCGCAAGGGCCGCGTGCACCTTGAGCTGAAGGCTCTTCCCGACGGGCAGAATAAAAAAGTTGATGTGGCAGTTATTCAGGCAAATGAAGCCTTTGATGTCGATATTAACGATTTTGGCGACGAAGTAGATTGGAATTGACTCTAAACCCCATAAATCAGACCACAATGAAATCACTTAATATGTTCAACATTGGCCTGCCGGCCATGATGCTGGCCGCGGTCATAAGTCTCAATGCCTGTTCGGACAAAGAATCTGTGGAGCCCACGGCCTCGACAACTGACGTCCGGACTGAGTGGCCCATGAACTTTATATCCACTAACCGGGGTTTTGAAGGAGATGCCGACTCCAGGTCAACCTTTGACTGGCCGGACAATACGGTCATAAAGATAAGTAATATTGCCAAGACCGGTTCTTACGCCTGGGCCAGGTTTACCTATGCCGATGGCTGGACACTGTACAATTTCAACGGCAATGAACAGGCCGAAACAAGTGTAGATGTATATTACCGAGAAGGCTGTCGGTCACTTGATGACTACGAGTCCACCGTGGTTTATCCTGACACCTGCGGCATGTATTACGGCTCCGGCAAACTTTCTTTTGACGGAGAGCATGTCACGTTGACAGCTACCCTTAAGCCCCGGACGGCACGTTTACGTTTTGCCACCGATAAACTCCCGGATACGGATGTGTGCTATAATTATGCAAAATGCACGTGCTCGGGGTCTAAGGTATCATGGGACGGCACAGAGACAGACACGCTGCATTTCACCTATGACGAGAAAATGGGTAAATATATGTCTCAATATCTATATGTATACAACGTACCTGTCCTCAAGATAGGCGACATGGTTTACGAAAACTCAAAGAAATCAACATGTTCCACAGGCACTGCGGGCTACATAAATCTGCCCTCGGACACTCCGGCCAATTGGAAAAAAGAAAAGTACAAACTGGAGACGGTAACTGATGAGAGACATTCCGGTACCGCTGAGAATTATTGGTATATAGGCACAAGCATGTCAAGCAGCATCCAGACTGTGAGAACCATTGATTTCACCGTTAGTATGAAATATAGTTACTTTACTCTTACCGGTTTTGACCGGTCGGAGAATTTCAGAGACAGCGCTAATTACAAATTTAAGTATCATACAAAGGGCAATCCCTCGGATAGCTGGCCGTGTATACATTTTTTTCGCAGCTCTACTTATTCATCATCTGCATATAGCCTCACTATCCACAAATACACTCAGTCAAATTTCTAAACAATCATATATTACAAACTGCTAAAACACACTTAGCACAAAAGTTTACATTATGAAAAAAATTATTTATGCAGCGTTCATCGCTGTTGCAGTTGTAGCCTCCGGCTGCTCGTCAAAAAAAACAGTGACCAAGCTTGATGACGGAGCAAGACTGATTGAGAAAACCCGTTCAGAGCAGATGGCCGAAGAGAAGCCTGAGGTCCGCGCCGTGGGACAGGCCACAGCCAATGATGCCGCTGACGCCCGCATTTACGCCGAGAATGATGCGCGCGGCGAGTTTGTGCGCAAATTCCAGAGCGTGATCACCACCGGCATACGCCGCACTCAGAACGAAGCCATAATGTCAAAAGCAGACGAGAACGAGACTGTGCGCCAGAACGATGCCTCGTCAGAGCGCAACCTCATGAACCAGACCATGGCCAATATGAATCTTAGCGGCGTTGTTATCGTGAACAGCGACACATACAAGCAGAAAAACGGCCAGTACCACTGCTACGTGTGCGTTGAGTACCGCGGCACAGTGGCCAATCTCGCCAACGAAATGGCATCAAGTTTCAGCCGCGCTCTCAAAAAGAACGACTATGGTGACAACAACATCTCAGAAGAAGAGCGTGCAAAAATTAAGATTCGCTCCGAGGAGTTCCGCAAGTCAGTGATTGAGGAACTTGAAAAGATGGGGCTGCGTTAAGGCGCAGAACCGTTGTCGGGCTAATCCTCTCTCCTCTCATACACATTTATACTAACTTATCCAATTCCGATTCAATGAGATACGGATATATGTTATTTGTTGCTCTCAGTGCAGTCTGCGCAGCCCTCTTGCCGCAGACTGCCCTCGGGCAGAGTCTTAATGAGATCGAAACCTCAGGAAGGTATTATTACGGGAAAAGCGGTACGCACTCCACACTCCAGGATGCCGACAACGAGGCGATGCGTCTGTTGCTGACCTCAATCAGCACCAATGTGGTGGTGGACGTGGGGACAAGTCACCATGGCAAGGTGAACAACGGCGTTTACAGCGAGAACAAGGAGTTCCGTTCGACGGTAATGAGCTACTCCTACGGCCATCTGACAAACGTCGGGCAGCTCCAGTTTGGCAAGGCCCCCGAAATTGGCGTTGTGCGATATATCCTGAAGAGTGACGTTGACCGTATTTTTGACGGACGCCGCGACAAAATCTACGCAATGATAGACAATGCCGACATGGCACTGAGCAAGGGCAAGGTTGATGTGGCTCTGCGCAACTATAATTGGGCTTACAGTCTGGTCAACTCGCTCCCTTACCCTTCTGAAGAGAAGTGCGGCAGCCTGAATCTGTCAACATGGCTACCCTCGCGTATCGAGGAGATTCTGAACGATATACGCGTGGCCGTAGTGGAAAAACGCGACCTTGAAGCCGAACTTTATTTCACCTATAAGGGCAAGCCTGTGACCTCGCTTGATTTCACCTACAATGACATGGGTCATGAAAACAGTTATACTGCCAAAGACGGCATGGGAATGATTGAGCTGACCCCGTACTCTGACTCTACACTGTACAATATCAGCATCGAATACGCCTTTGCCGGTCAGGCCATGCTTGACCCCGAGGTCGAGGCCGTGATGCGTCTGCAGAAAGGCAATTTATTCACCGCAGCTTCGATGACCGCGCGCCCCGGCGGTCAATTTAACAAGCCTGTTCCACAGGAATTGATCCAGCCGACGGAAACCAATGCCGACCCCAACCATGCCGAGGTGAAGCCGCTGAATGAGCGCGAATCGTTCACATTCGCCGAGAACCCGGAAGAGGTAAGACCCGCCACTTTGCAGGACCCCGATGTGCTGAAACACTGTAACGATGTGCTGGACGCAATCATTAGGTCGGTTGTCAAGAAGGATTATGACGTGGACCCGCAGTATTTCACGCCTGACGGACTCGATGAGTACAAGGCCCTGATCCGTTATGGCCGCGCCAAGGTCGTCGGCACGCCGAAGTTCAGCTTCTCGGAGTTCAATGACCTGATCATCGGTCGCGGTGTACAGATGGCCTTCTCATTCAAATCGGGCGTCCACCGCAACTTTGTAGAAGACCTGGTGTTCACCATGACAAGAGACGGCCATGTCTGCAACATTGCCTTCGGACTTGGCAAAACCGTCGAGGACAATATCATGTGCCAGGTCGACATCCCCGAGGAGTCTCGAAAATACTTATGCCGTTTTATCGAGAACTACCAGACGGCCTATGCCCTGAAAGACCTGGACTACATCTCACGCATCTTTGACGAATATGCCAAGATTATCACCGTAACGGTTGTGCCCCGCGTCAGCCGTGGTCTGGACGGCGCAACCACATTCAAAAAAGAACTAATTCAGCATCGGTTCAACAACAAGTATGACTTCCTCAAGAAACTGAAGGCCGGTTTCGAGAGCAAGGAATTCATCAATTTGCGCTTCAACAGTGTCACCGTGGACCAGGCCGAAGACAAGCGTGAAATCTACGGCATCCAGCTCGAGCAGGACTATTACTCATCGAACTACTGCGACCACGGCTATCTTCTGATAGGCCTCAACTATGAGAATAAAGAAGAGCCCTCGATATTTGTGCGCGCATGGCAGCCCGAGCCTGACCCCAATTTTGGACTTTACAAGCTTCCTGATTTCTACAAGGGCGACGGCGGGAAGAAATAACAGCATAGATTTCCCATCATTTTAAACCTCAAACAAATGAAACTTTTTCCAATATCTTTAGCTGCTGTTGTGACGGTGTTTTGCGGATCGTATGCCGCAAGCTCCCCCCAAGGCACATTTGACGATCTTCCGGACTTCGACACGTTCGTGAAACAGTCTTCGGCACAATATGACAGCATAATGAGGGCCGCGACAAAGGACTATGCCAATATGCTTGAGACCTCATGGAAAGAGTTCAAGGGGATGTCTCCTGTGCCGGTGCCCGTCTGGCGAGAGAAACCGCAGCCCATACGCTGGCGCGAAGGCTACGATAAGCCCCCGATTGAGGACCGGGAATGGAAAATGACGGTCGTTGTTACGCCAAATCCCGAGCCTGCTCCCGAACCAACGCCAACACCAATGCCAACCCCAACACCGGCGCCTGCTCCTGCGCCTGTGCCGGTGCCTGAGCCTGTACCGGTCCCGGCTCCTGCGCCGTCTCCCGCGCCCGCTCCGACGCCGCAGCCTGTGACCACAGATGTGAAATTCAGCCTGTATGGTACTACATTGGTCGCCCCTAAATGCCCCGCGCTGAACATTCGCTCGGCAAGTAACGGTGACATCGCCAATGCATGGCGACTGATGGAGAACGGTGGTTTCGACCAAATCGTAGCTGCGTGCTCAAAACTCCGCAACGAACTGAATCTCTGTGACTGGCTCTACTTGAAGATGGTGAGTCAAATGGCCTCTGCGCAGTATCCCTCCAATGCCAACGCCGCCAAAATGCTCGAGGGTTATGTGCTCCGCAAAACCGGCGTCAGATGCAGATATATCATGGTGCAGGGGCAGCTTGACGTGATATTCGCCTGCCCTGCAGTGCTTTACGACAAGTGGAGCACTGTCTTGGGCGGCGAAAGATACTACAGCCTTTCAAAAGATGGCTTAGGCTCTTTCTATACTTATGATGACAAAAGCAATGACGGTCGACCAATAAGCATTGAACTAAAGTTGCCCAAACTTGAAAGCACACAGTGCCGGTTGAGAAGCATGTCAAACCATTCAGGGACGTTCAAGGCCAACGCTTCGGTCTGCGATGGGCTCATGCCTTTCTATGAAGACTATCCTACGGCTTCATATTCGGGCAACTTTGTGACGCGCTGGGCAATATGTGCACGCGCTCCACTCAGCGAGTCGGTTCAGGAAACGCTTTATCCCGCCTTACGCGAGGCTGTCAAGGGCCTGACGCCGTATGATGCCGTAGACCTGATTCTCAGCACCTGTCAGAAAAGTCTGCCATATGGCTTCGACAATGAAATCTGGGGGCATGACCGTGCCTTTTATCCCGAGGAAACGCTTTATTATCCTAAATGTGACTGCGAAGACCATGCCATATTCTTCGCCCGCCTCATTCATGATATTTTAGGTTATAATGTGGCGCTCATCTATGTCCCCGGCCATCTTTTGGCTGCTGTATGCGCGCCTGATATGACCGGCAGTTATCTGACCATTGACGGAAAGAAATTCTATGTCTGCGAGCCGACTTGCGCAGGACACATTGCGCCGGGAAGATGCGGTTCATCGCTTGAAAAAGCTCAGGCTGTGGCTGTGTATGATTAACAGGCATGTCCGTTTCTTCGGCGGACATGCCGCACCATACGCCGTTAGCAACTGCCCGGAGAGGGCCCCGTTGTGAAAGGTTAACATGCCGAAGTATTGTGTATGTGCGGATTATTGCGTAATTTTGCGCCGCATAAAACAGTTCTTTTAGTTACGTTGTTAGATTAGTACGACTGTCATGCGGCGCCACGCACCCGCGGCTCCGGGCAGTCACCGCGCTTTGCGGCCGCGGCCTGCGGCGGTGGCGCACCCGTTCTCTCAACTCACCTCAACCCTTTCCGATGAAGCATTTTCTAAGGTCAGTCTCCCTCATAACGAAGCTCCTGCTCATAGTCCTCATGGTTGCCGGCGTGGAGCAGACTGCCGATGCACGCCGCTCGAAACGCAGCACCTCAACCTCCGCATCCTCTTCCTCCAAAAAGTCGAGCAAGCCCAAGAAATCATATAAATCCTCCGCCAAAGAGGAGAGCCGCAGCTCGCGCCGCGAACGCCGCCGCCGCGAGCGCGCCGAGCGTCAGAAGACGGAGCAGTACGGCCGCCAGCGCAACAGCCGCACCCGCGCGCGCCGCACCACCACCGTCCAGCGCTGGTCCTACGAGAACGGCTCGAACTACGACCCCGAGTCGTACATCCTCATCGACAAACCCACCAACAACCTCAAGGTCATCAAAGGCAACCGCGTCATCTTCGAGACGCAGGTGTGCCTCGGCGCCCGTTACGGCGACAAGACCATGGTTGGCGACCACAAGACCCCGGAGGGCACATTCTCCATCGCCTCCATCGAGAACTCGTCGGGCTGGTCGCCCAGCCGCAACCAGTATGGCGGCGCCTACGGTCCCTGGTTCTTCCGCCTCAAAGCGCCCCAGTCGTCGCACGTCGGCATCCATGGCACCAACCGCCCCTATTCCATCGGCCAGCGCCAGAGTGAGGGCTGCATCCGCCTGCACAACAGCGAGTTGGTCAAGCTCCGTGAGCTCGTGGGCCAGGGCATGAAGGTCATCATCACCAAGGACGTCTACACCGACGCCACCGCCCCGCGCGGCCCGCGTCCCCTCTGCAATCGCATCACCGACAGCATTCAGAGCTATGTCGACTCCGTCCAGGCCGCCTCGCCCGGCACACGCATCGGCGTCTGCGCCATCATCGACAAGAGCCACTACGTCGAAGTCAACGCCACCGACAGCTTCCCCATGTACGGCCTGGGCAAGTTCCCCCTCGCCCTCGCCGTCGCCCAGCGCATGAGCGAGAAAGGCGTGGCCCTGCACAACTCCACCCACATCTCTTCCGGAATGTTGCAGAAGACCACCCGCAAGGTGCTCGAGAAGATTGACAAACACTTCTACATCCCCATGTCCGACCTGCTCGGCTTCATCGCCCGCGACGACTACATGGACATCGCCGACGCCCTCACCCACGACGTGGTCCTGGGCACCGACTCGCTCAACGCCTTCGTCCACAAGCGCGGATACATCGACACTCACTTCACAAAGAAGATGACGGCCGCATACAAGGACACCAAGCAGGCCTACGCCAACCGCACCACGCCGCTGGGCATGGCCGAGATGATGCGCGACTTCTTCGGCCTGAACATGGACGACTATGACAAGGCCATCGTCAGCGCCATGGCCTCCACGCCCATCGGTCCCAACCGCATCGTCAAAGGCCTCGAAGGCACGCGCGCCGACATCTCGCACATGGCGGGCACCGGACCCGTCGACAAAAAGACCAAGCGCATCACCGCCGTCAACGACGCCGCCTACATCCGCATCCCCGGCAAGAAGCCCTACACCCTCGTCGTCCTCATCGCCAACAGCGGGCTGGACCAGGATGCCACCGAGGCCGTCATCGCTCACATCTCGCGCCTCCTCTCCGCCATGCTCTGATTCCCCCGTGCCCCCGGCCGGGGGCGCGCGGGCGAAAAAATGGGGCAAAATGGGGTGGGGGAATGTTGGTTATTTGAGGGAAATTGTGTAAATTTGCAGTGCATAGGTTCTTATTTGGTCTAACAAGAAGGCTGCCCCATCTGATGTCAACCGCCGGGGCTGCCATTTTCGCTGTGGCCGCGCGGGCCGTGAACGAACGCCGCACGAGCCGTTATCTCTTTGACTTTCAATTAACTAATCATATAAACCTCATTATAAAAAAACAACTTTTCATGAAGAGAACAGCTTTATGTCTGTGCGCCGTGGCCGCCACGCTGGCTGCCGGCGCCAAGGAGATTGTGAAGACGCCGGTCTACTCGTGGCACGGCGACACCATCACCCAGGGCGTGTTCATGGCAACGGCCCCGAACGACACGGTCATCATCAGCACCTACTCCGCCCAGCCCGGCTATTTCATGGGCATCAGCAAGGAGTGGCACAAGAAGAACAACCTCAGCTCCTATCCGAAGCTCTCGACCCCCAATACCCTCCATCGCGCCATCTACAATATGGGCCTCGATGAGATGGTGAACGCCGTCGAGCCCGACACCACGCTCCGCACCGGCAAGGAATGGGCCGGCGTATGGACACGCGACGTCAGCTATTCAATCCTGCTGTCCATGGCCTATCTCCAGCCCGAGGCCACGCGCATCTCGCTCATGAAGAAGGTCGACCGCCTGGGCCGCATCATCCAGGACACCGGTTCGGGCGGCGCATGGCCCGTCTCCACCGACCGTATGATTTGGGCCGTTGCCGCCTATGAGTACTACCTCGTGACCGGCGACAAGGAGTGGCTCAAAAAGATTTACCCCATCATCAAGAAGAGCCTCGAAGACGACCTCTACTCCAACCTCTACAGCAAGAAGACCGGCCTGGTGAAGGGCGAGACCTCGTTCATCGACTGGCGCGAGCAGTCTTATCCCAAGTGGATGCAGACGGCCGACATCCACCAGTCCGAGGCCACCGGCACGTCGATCGTCCACGCCCGCGCATGGCAGGTGCTCTCGCGCATCGCCGCTCAGCTCGGCCACAAGAAGGAGGCCGCCAAAGCCGAGGAACAGGCTCAGAAGATCATCGACGGCATCAACGCCAACATGTGGAACGCCGACAAGGGCTATTATAATATGTACACCTACGGCCGCGACAATCTCATCGCCAATCCCCGCGCCGAGACGCTCGGCGAGAGCCTGGCCATTCTCTGGGATGTGGCCGACGCCGACCGCGCCCGCACCATCACGGAGAGCAACCCGACCACACCCTTCGGCGCCGCTATCTTCTATCCGCAGATTGCCGACATGCCCGCCTACCACAACAACGCCCTGTGGCCCTGGGTGGGCTCGTTCTGGGCGCTGGCCAATGCCAAGGCCGGTAACGAAAAAGGCGTGATGCAGGCCATCGGCGCCGTCTTCCGCCCCGCCGCTCTCTTCGCCACCAACAAGGAGAATTTCAACCTCGACAACGGCGACATCGCCACCGAGCTCAACTCGTCGAACATGCTGTGGTGTCTGGCCGGAAACATCGCGCTGACCCACAAGCTTCTCTTCGGCATCGACTTCACCGAAGAGGGCCTGGCCTTCCATCCCTTCGTGCCCGAAGCTCTCGGCCAGGAGCGCACGCTCTCCAATTTCGAATACCGCGGCTGCCGCCTCAACATCACCGTGAAGGGCTTCGGCAAGAACATCGCCTCGTTCACCGTTAACGGCAAGACCCAGCAGCCCCTCATCACTCCCGCCCAGGCCCGCAAGGCCAAGGGCAAGACCCTCGACGTGGTCATCACCATGGACGACCAGCCCATCCCGGCCATGGCCGTCAAAGAGGTGAAAAACGTGAAGGCTCCGCTCACTCCCATCGCCCGCCTCGAGGGCCGTCAGCTCGTGTGGAATCCCATCGAGTACATCGGCTCATACGTCATCGTCCGCGACGGCGAGCGCATCGACACTGTCCACACCACTACCTACGACGCATCCGTTCCCGGTGAGTATCAGGTGATTGGCGTCAGCACCGACGGCGTCGAAGGCTTTGCCTCCGAGCCTATGTCGACGCGCACCCAGGCCTTCTTCAAACCCGACACCGAAAACCTCGCCACAGAACTGTTCTCCGAGGAAGTAACCTATCAGCCTAACGGCAAAATCCAGGGCTACACCGGTCGCGGCTTTGTGGAGACCGACCACAAAAATGATAATATTGGCTTCGATATCACCATCCCCGTTGAGGGCGACTATGCTCTGAGTGTGCGCTATGCCAACGGCAACGGTCCCGTGAACACTGAGAATCACTGCGCAGTGCGCACTATCATAGTCGATGGCGATGAAATCGGCACCGTTGTGCTCCCCCACCGCGGCCGCGGCAACTGGGATGACTGGGGCTATTCCAACTCCGTGACGTTCCATGCAAAACCGGGCCGCTATCACGTCTACCTGTACTTCCAAGTCTGGGACGAGAACATGTCAATCCGCACCAACCACGCCATCATCGACGGTGTGCGCGTGGTGATGCTCCCCCAGAAGAAATGAAGAAAACGCTCATTCCCGTTCTTGCGGCAGCATTAATCCTCCCGGCGTCCGCCGCCCGTGCGGACGCGGGATGCTGCGGCAAGTGCGTGGCGGTGCCGGCGCTGAAAGTGGCCGGCCCGTTCACGATTGTGTCTCCGTACATGGTTGATTCCCTGGATGTTAACTCGGGGAAGTATGACGTTAAATCGGCCCTCGACGCGCCCATGAACCTGGGCGCTGTCATCGCCGGAGCACGCACGCTCACCGACGGCATCATCGCCGCCGGCGACGCTCCCGCCCTCGGCGTCGTCTCGTTCACCATGACCAACACGGCATACGCCACTCCCGAGGTTAAAGTGAAGGGCCTCAAGGACTTCCGCCTCTTTGTCGACGACAAAAAAGCCGAGGGCAAGCTCAAACTGCGGCCCGGCACCCACCGCGTCGCCGTCAAATTCGTCACCGAGGCCGGCAAGGCCGACACCGTCCGCGTCAGCCTCTGCGGCGTCGCTGCCGATGCATTCGCCTTCAATGCCGCCGAGCGCCTCTACACCCTCGACAACGTCCTCAACGGCACGCGCATCAACGCCGCCTCCGTCTCGCCCGACGGCCGCTACATCATCACGGCCCGCACCACCGGCCTCCCCGACGGACAGACCACGCGCGAGTGGCAGGTGAGCACCATCGCCGGCCGCCCCGTCACCGTCAGCCAGCAGCCGCTCACGTGGATGCCGCGCGGCGCCGCCTGGTACCGCACCGTCACCACCCCCGAGGGCTGCACCGTCATCGTCACCGACGCCGCCACCGGCGCCTCGCGCACCTGGGCGACCGGGCTACCCGAGGGCTCGCTTGTGATGATGCCCGACGAGACCAAGGCGCTGATTATCAAGGAGAACAAAGCTCCGGCCGAAGACAAGGACGTCTACGAAATCCGCGAGCCGGAAGACCGCCAGCCCGGGTTCCGCACCCGCACGTCGCTCGAGCTCTACGATGCCGCGACAGGCCTCTGCCGTCCGCTCACGTTCGGACATAAGAGCGTCAACCTCCTGGATGTCAGCGACGACGGAACGAAGGCGTTGATAATGACCCGGCGCATGCGCTACACCGCACGCCCCACCTCGCTCTTCACCATCGCTGTCCTCGACCTGAACTCCATGAAGTCCGACACCATCGTCGCCGACGACGGCTTCCTCAGCGGCGCGATATTCTCGCCGGACGCACGGCGCGTGCTCGTGTCGGGTTCGCCCGAGGCATTGGGCGGAATCGGCAAGAACGTGCCCGAGGGCGTGACGCCCAGTATGACTGACAATCAGCTGTTTATGATTGACCTCCGTGACGGCTCGCGCAAGGCTCTCACCCGCGACTTCAACCCCTCGGTGAGCCGTTACGAGTGGAGCCGCGCCGACGGAAAAGTCTACTTCAACGCCGCCGACCGCGACCGCGTCTCGCTCTTCCGCCTCGACCCCGCCGACGGCAAAATCCGCCGCCTCGACGTGGGCCAGGACCTGGTGAACGCCTTCTCGCTGCCGCGCCACGGCAACACAGCCGTGCTGCTCACCCAGGACGCCTCGAACCCCGGCCGGCTCTACACCCTCGACACCCGCAGCGGCCGCGCCACCATGCTCGAAGAGCCTCTGGCCGAGCAACTTAAGGACGTCAAACTGGGACGCGTCGAAGCCTGGGACTTCGTCAACAGCCGCGGCGACACCATCTGCGGCCGCTTCTATCTGCCGCCCGATTTCGACCCCGCCCGCAAGTACCCGCTCATTGTCAACTACTACGGCGGATGCTCGCCCATCGAGCGCAGCTTCGAGAGCCGCTATCCCCATCACGCCTACGCCGCCCAGGACTACGTCGTCTACGTCGTCGAGCCCTCCGGAGCCACCGGCTTCGGACAGGAGTTCTCGTCGCGCCACGTCAGCACCGCCGGCGACGGCCCCGACCGCGACATCATCGAAGGAACCAAAAAATTCTGCGAGGAACACCCCTTTGTCGACCCCGCGAAGATAGGCTGCATCGGCGCCTCCTACGGCGGATTCATGACCCAGTACCTGCAGACCGTCACCGACATCTTCGCCGCCGCCGTCTCCCATGCCGGCATCTCCGACCACACCTCCTACTGGGGCGAGGGATACTGGGGTTACAGCTACTCCGAAGTGTCGATGGGCGACAACTACCCATGGACCAACAAGAAACTCTATGTTGACCAAAGTCCGCTCTACAATGCCGACAAAATCCACACTCCCCTGCTCTTCCTCCACGGCGACGCCGACCACAACGTCCCCGTCGGCGAGAGCATACAGATGTTCACGGCGCTGAAACTCCTCGGCCGCCCCACCGCCTTCGTGGCCGTCAAGGACCAGGACCACCACATCATGGAGCACGACAAGCGCATCAAGTGGCAGGACACTATCTTCGCCTGGTTCGCGCGCTACCTCAAGAGCGACCCCACCTGGTGGAACGCCCTCTATCCCGACAAAGCCCTCTGACGCCGCCTCCCGGCCCGCCTCGCCGCCCTTCCCGGCCCTCCCCGTCGTCCCTGACCGTGAAAAGAGCCTGCGGCTCTTTTCTCCCGCCGCCTCTTTTCAGAGTACCAGCTCGGCGAACAGCCGCCTGAAGGCGGCGTCCGGGTTGGCGGCGATGCCGGGGTGGGGCCGCGACGTCTGCAGACACGCGCTCTTCACCGCCGTCAGCCAGCGGAAACGCTCCTCGACGGGAAGCGCCGCCATGGGTCCCGCCGACGCCTTGCCGGCGGCAACGTCGGCAAACGTTTTCAGCTGAGCCTCAATCTCTTGCGGCGTGTGCGGACAGTCGAAGACTGCCAGACGCGCCGCGTCGAGATGCGCCTCGAAGCGCATCCAGCGGCGACGCTTGTTCATCATCAGCAGGCCGATGTTCACGAACTCCCCGCGTTCGATACGCGGCACATAGCGCACCACGGCGAACTCATACAGGTCCTGACCGTTCACCTTTGGCGTATTGTTCACGGCGTCAGACATTGCCACACAGATTTTTGCGCGCCTCGATGGCGGCGTTGACAAATACGGACGAATTCGCGAGCCGTTGCGTGAGGAACGTGCGGTAGACATCGCGAATCTGCGCCGGCGAGAGCTCGCTGCCCTCGAAGTGCAGCCACTCGTCGGGCAGCGCGTCGACAATGCGCGAGAGCGTGCGCGGCGTGATGCGCTGGCGCATCTCCTTGTCGGCCTGCTCCAGCATCGAGGCGCGGGATAGCAGTGCATGGTCGCGGATGTAGGGAAACGGCGACAGCGCCGCCTTCGCCGGGTCGGACCACGCATGGTGGAACATCAGCGAGGCGCCGTGGTCGATGAGCCACAGTTCGCCGTTGAAAATCAGCATATTGGTGTTGCGCACCGTGCGGTCGACATTCGTCAGAAACGCGTCGAGCCACACAATCTTCGAGGCCGTCAGCGCGTCCACGCCATTCACATAGGGGTCCATCGTCATCGAGCCGTCCAGGAAGTGCAGCCCCAGGTTGAGACCCTGCGAAGCCTGCAGCAGGTCCTGAATCTCCTCGTCGCCCTCCGTGCGGCCGAAGTCCTCGTCCACGTCCAGTAGCACCAGCTCCGGCACGCGAAAGCCCAGGGCACGCGCCACCTCACCGCCGATGAACTCGGCTATGAGCGCCTTGCTGCCGTGGCCGGCGCCGCGGAATTTCACAACATATTTGAAGCCGTCCGCAGCCTCCGCCAGCGCGGGCAGACTGCCGCCCTCGCGCAGCGGAGTGATGTAGCGGGTGACGGCCTCGCGTCGTATCTCGTTCATAACGCTCAGAGACCCAGCAGCTCGACCAACTGGCCGGCCGCGTCCTTAGTGTTCACCTTCGTGATGACGTGCGTGACCACGCCGTTCTCGTCGAGGACAAACGTCGTGCGCACCACGCCCATGTACTCGCGTCCGGCCATCTTCTTCAGCTGCCACACGCCGGCTTCCTCGCACAGACGGTGCTCCGGGTCGGAGATGAGCGGGAAGGGCAAGTCGTATTTCGCGGCGAACTTCTGATGACTGGCCTCGCTGTCTTTGCTCACGCCAATCACCTGATAGCCGGCCTGCCCGAGCCGCGCATAGCCGTCGCGCAGCGAGCAGGCCTCGGCAGTGCAACCCGGCGTGTTGTCCTTCGGGTAAAAATATGCGATGAGTTTTTTGCCGGGGAAGTCGCTGCGCTTCACCTCCCGGCCCCGGGCGTCAACGCCCAACAACTGCGGGAAAGTCGCGCCCACAGCCAATAGTTTCTTCTGTTCCATAGTCGTTTGAGTCTTTGGTTGCAAAGATAAACAATTATTCCGACAAAACAGTTGAAGCACGCGAATTTTCTGCGCCCCGCTTCCGCCGGGGAAAAAAGTGACGGCCGACGGTGAACAAAGCCCACGCGCCCCGTGTTATTATGGATGAAACACGAAAAAAAAACGACATCATTACTAACTCATAAAAACACACCACCATGGGCATTAATAAAGAAAAACAGGAAGTAGAAGTCCTTCAGAAAGTCGAAGACGAACTGCGCCGCCACGAGCGTCGCGAGCGCATCCAGCGCTTCGTTATCGGTGGACTCGGCGTGCTTGCCGCCGCCGCCTTCCTTGCCGGCAAATGCTGCAAAGGCAAAGGCTGCCGCAAGTAAGTCGCATCGACTCTTCCACACCTCCACTCTTCCCCACACACGCTGATTCGTCTGCTGACCGCCATCCGCAGAGAACGCGTCACCGGGCGCTGTGATAACCAATCGATTATCAGGCGTTTCGGTTTTTTTGTGCCCGCGCCGTACGGTCGGCGGGCGCACTGTGCCAAATATCCTTAATAAACCTTAAAAGCAAGAGTATCAACGCCCTAAACATGTGGAATTCTGACGATTTTTGCGTACCTTTGCGCCCTAAAAAAGGTCAATTTCTTATTCATCAGATTTCCAATGCCCAATCGTTATCATAAATCCCTCTTTGCCATAGCCATATCCATGCTCGTGGCACTGACGGGCTCCATATTCGTCACCGCCCAAACGCCGTCGACGGCCATCACCGCCCAGCCCGCGCAGGGCAATATCCCCGCACAACAAGACACCGCCGCCGCGACCGCCGCCGCTCATCTCACCCTCGAGCGTCGCACCATCGACCTGGGCGTACTCACCGGCGACACCATCGCCACCGCCACATTCACCATCCACAACGACGGCAACGCCCCGCTCGTGTTCACCTCCGTCTTCTCCGACTGCAACTGCACCGTCGCCGACTATCCCCGCGAGACCATAGCCCCGGGCACAACTGCCGCCGTCGTGGTCAGCTTCAACACGCGCGGACGCCTCCCCGGCGCCTTCCGCAAGGCCGTGCGCCTGCGCACGAACGCCACCAACCACACCGTCGCCGCCTACGTCACCGGCACCGTCGCCCGGCCCATCCGCCAGGAGTGACCCCCTCTCCCTCATCAACCCATCCACTCTTCCACCCATCCACTCACACACACAATGACCATCTCCCCCCACAACATACCATCCCCACGCGCCGCCTCCTCCCGGCGCTCCTCCTTCTCTGCGCCTTGCTCCTCTGTGCAGGGCCGGCTTTTGCCGGCCCCGACCGCGAGACGTGGATAAGAGCCACCACCAAGCTCACGACAAACGGCCCGAACACCACCGGCAACCCTGTCGACTCGCTTTTCCGCGACAACAGAATCCCGATGGGCAACTGGTATTCCGACTCCACCACCACCGTCGAGCCTTTCATTCAGGTTGAACTCTGTCCCGAGGGCGAGACATGGGCTGTTGCCGACAACGACAATAAGGATGAGTACGACATTGTCATCCGCATTGTCCGCGCATGGGCCGGCGATAAGAACAGCAACACCATTCCCCGTATTCAGGCTCAGCATCCCACCGCCTTCGAGGTGCAGGTCTCCGAGGACGGCGCAAGCTGGTTGCCGCTCAAAGGCACGGCGAGCGACCATACCATGGCATACTTCGTCTACCGCGGATGGGACACCACCGAGTTCTCCGAACGCCTCGAGGCCGACCCCAAACGTCGTTTCCGCTTCATGCGTCTCATCTGCAAGGAGACGCTCGGCAATCTGCGCAACGAGCACGGTCAGCTTCGCGTGGCCATGAAGACGCTACAGATTCTGAAAGTGAAGCGCGGCACATAGCGCACAACGGCGAACTCATACAGGTCCTGACCGTTCACTTTGGGCTTGTTGTTTTCGGCGTCACTCATTGGCTCACAAATTTTTACGTGCCTCGATGGCGGCGTTGACAAAGACAGAGGAATTGGCGAGACGGCGGGTGAGGGCCTAGCGTCGTATCTCGTTCATAATCAGAGGTCTAAGAGCGTAACAAGCTGCCCGGCGGCGTCTTTCGTGTTCACCTTGGTGATGACGTGGGTGATGACGCCGGCCTCGTCGAGGACAAAGGTGGTGCGCACCACGCCCATGTATTCGCGGCCCGCCATCTTCTTCAGCTGCCAGACGCCAACCTCCTCGCACAGACGGTGCTCCGGGTCGGAGATGAGCGGGAAGGGCAGCTCATACTTGGCGGCGAACTTCTGATGGCTGGCTTCCGAGTCCTTGCTCACGCCAATCACCTGATAGCCCGCCTTTTGCAGCATGGCATAGCCGTTGCGGAGACTGCATGCCTCGGCCGTGCACCCCGGCGTGTTGTCCTTGGGATAGAAATACACAATCAGACGTTTGCCCGGAAAATCGCTCCGTTTCACTTCCTGGCCGCGGGCATCAACGCCCAGCACCTGCGGGAATATCTCTCCCACAGTCATCAATTTTTTCTGTTCCATATTTAATTATAATTCTAATAGTCATACACTATCTGAATAACACCGTAAAGTTACAAATTTCCCTCCTAACCACCCACTTTCAAGAATAAAAATTCTACCCGTTCGGTTGTTTGAGGAAATTTTGTTCGGTTGTTTGAGGATTCGGGTAGATGGGAAGGAAAGTGGGGTGGAAGATGAACAAAGAGAGGGGGCGGTGTGTTGTAGAGGATGAATGTAGGAAATATGCGTTATTATTTCCGGCTTCAGGAATATTCACTTATGGAATATTTCGCTTACTGAGAAAATTTTGCTAACTCATAAAAAACACACCACTATGGCTATCAATAAGGAAAAACAGGAAGTTGAGGTTCTGCAGAAAGTTGAAGATGAACTGCGCCGCCACGAGCGCCGCGAGCGCATCCAGCGCTTTGTTATCGGCGGCCTTGGCGTCATTGCCGCTGCCGCTTTCTTTGCCGGCAAATGCTGCAAGAAGAAATGAGCCTAACGGTTTAAGTGGCGCTGTCTCCAATGCTGCTGAGGCTGCTCGCAAAATAAAGACATAGGTCTGCCTTGAATAGCAGGCAATTTCCACACGCTTTTCGTCTGCTGGACCGCCATCCGCTGTGAAAGCGTTACCGGGCGCTGTGATAACCAATCACTATCACGGCGTTCCGGGTTTTTTTGTCTGCGATACATTCTATGCGACAGAGGTTTGCAGCAGGTTGCCCGGGCTGGAAAATAGTCACAGCAAAGAGAGACTGTCTAACAAGTTTAGGCAGTCTCTTTTTATAGTTTAAACAGGCAAAAAAATAAGCTAAAAATAAGGCTTTCATGCTGAAATTCAGCGTAAA
>SFOH01000082.1 GCA_004552485.1 Bacteroidales bacterium
GGGTATATTTGGCCATGTCCTGGAGGTCGGCGGCAATCTGGAGGCAGAGCTCGCGGGTGGGGGCGAGGACGAGTGCCTGGGGCACACGGCGCTGAGTGTCAACGCGTTGTATGACGGGGAGGCCGAAGGCGGCTGTCTTGCCGGTGCCGGTCTGTGCCAGGGCCACAACGTCGCGGCCCTCGTGGTTCAGCAGCAGGGGAATCACCTTCTCCTGCACGGGCATGGGGTTCTCGAAACCAAGTTCCTGGATGGCGCGGAGCAGGTCGTCTCTCACGCCAAGGTCTTCAAATGTCATGTGCTTATGTTAGTTAGGGTAGTTACACGAATGTTTGCGCCCGCCCCTCGCGGTCGGGCACGGCAGGCCGCGGCCCCGGTGGAGATCAGCTCTCTTTAGAACACTTTTCGAGGCGCGAAAGTTGACGGAACTGCACGCGCATGAGCACATAGGTGACCAGCGTGGCCAGGATGTCGGAGATGGGGAACGACAGCCAGATGCCGTTGAGGCCTAACTGCGAGGGAAGCCACAGCAGCAGGGGGATGAGGAAGATGGCCTGACGCGAGAGCGACAGCAGGATGCTCTTGCCGGCCTTGCCGATGCTCTGGAAGAAGTTGGTGGAGACAATCTGATAGCCCACGACGAAGAAGGCCAGGAGCGCCAGCTGGAGGCAGCGCTCGGTGGCGGCGATGAGCTCCGGGTCGGGATTGAAGATGCGCGCCACCATGCGCGGCATGGCGATGCCGATGGCGGCGCCCAGGCAGCACAGCACCGAGGCCGCGGCGACGGCCAGGCGGTAGGCGCGCTTCATGCGGTGGAATTTGCCGGCTCCGTAGTTGTAGCCCACGATGGGCTGCATGCCCTGGCAGATGCCGATGACCACCATGACGATGAGCTGGGTGTAGGTGGTGAACAGGCCGGCCGCGCCGATGGCCATGTCGCCGCCGAAGGTCTTCAGCTTGTTGTTGAGGACGATGTTGATGAGGCAGCCCACGGCGTTCACCAGGGCCGGGGCGGCGCCGATGGAGATGATGGAGACGATGACGGGCCAGCGCAGGCCATAGATGCCGCGGCGGAAGTGCACCACGCTGTCGCGCTGCAGGAAGTGCCACATCACGAACACCATGGCCGTGAACATGGCGCAGTCCGTGGCCAGCGCCGCGCCGCGTATGCCCATGTCGAGACCCATCACGAAGACGATGGCCAGCACCAGGTTCACGCCCGTCGAGATGAGCATGGCCGCCATGGCACGCCGCGGGTAGCCGCTGGCGCGCTGTATGTTGTTGAAGCTCCACGTCAGATTCATGAGCAGCAGGCCGGGCAGCAGCGTGGCCATGAAGTCGTGGGCATAGGGCAGCGTGGCCTCCGAAGCGCCGAATGCCACGAGAATTTCGTCGAGGAAGGCGGCGAAGAAGGCGATGTAGAGCGTGCCGAGAATGAGGGTGAGAATCAGCGCGTTGCCTAACACGTTCGAGGCCTCCTCGTGGCGTTTCTGGCCCAGCAGGATGCTGATGCGTGCCGACGAGCCGACGCCGATGAGCGTGCCGAAGGCGGTGGCCAGGTTCATGACGGGGAAGGTGATGGCCAGGCCGGCGATGGCGGCGGCGCCCACCTGCTGGCCGATGATGACGCGGTCGATGACATTGTACATCGACACGACCACCATACCCACCACCGAGGGCAGGCTGTACTGCCACAGCAGCCGGCCCACCGGCTTATGCGCTAATTCGTCAATCTTCATACGACAGGAATTATAATTTCCATACACACGCATAGCCTACGACGGAACGCTGGGCGCCGCCTTAGGCTATGGTATATTATTTTGGGAGCAATGCGATGCACGCGGCATCGCGCCGGAGAAAACGCGGAGGGGTGTCCTTACTTGCCGGCGGCCTGACGGGCGCGCTCGTAGTATTTGTCGATATCCTGCATGAAGGCGGGATAGTCCGTGCGGATGGCCGAGTAGCACTCAAACTCCTTCTCGTAGTTCTTCTGCTCGCGATAGATATTGGCCTGCTTGAACAGCACGTAGGGAGTCAGCTGGGGGTTGCCGTCGGCCTGGTCCAGGGCGTCGTTGTAGCACTCCAGAGCCTGGTCGAGCTTCTTGAGGTTGGCATAGCAGTCACCCTTCAGGCAGTTGACGCCCACATTCACGATGTCGGAGCTCACGCTCACCTGGTCGAGATAGTTCAGAGCCTCCTGGTATTTGCCGTCGGCATAGAATTTCTCGGCGGTCATGATTTTGGCGCGCTGGTTGGGGGCATTGCTGCCGGCATCGGCGATGTCCTTGTACATCTTGGCCTTCACAGAGTCGTTCATCTCCATGTCGGCCACACCCATGGCTTCCTGGGCTTTCTTGACATTCGAGGCATGCACGAAGTACCAGATGAGACCGCCCACCAGCACTGCGGCGAAGATGGCAACGCAGCCGATGATGACATTCTTGTTCACTTTGGCAAAGAAGTTAGCGTTCTCTGCCTGCTCCTCCATTACGTTCTTGGGAGCCTTGTTCTGATTGTTTTCCATTTATAATTTTGAGTATTTATTATCTTAGATGATTGGCAGTGAGGAGGTTACGCCTCACGCAAGGCACACTTTTCAGCGCACGGCCCTTTTGGGACCATGCTAATGAACTGCAAAATTACGCTTTATTCCTCAAAAATAAAAATAAAACCGCCGGAAAATTTTGTTTTTCAGCGAAAAAGAGTCCGAACCCGAGCCCGCGACCCTCGGCGAGGCGTCCTCCGGGAGCACTGCCGCAGCCGCCGGGCCGCCGTGCTCAGAACCACTTGATGTGCTTGAGGAAGAGGAAAGCCAGCACCGTCAGCACCGCCGCGCCGACCACCACCCAGAAGAAGGCGTGGGGCAGCCCGCTGATGCCGATGTCAACGTTCATGCCGTAGAAACTGGCTATCAGCGTCGGCACCATCAGCACGATCGTGATGGACGTCATGCGCTTCATGATCTGATTCACGTTGTTGGAGATGACCGAGGCATAGGTGTCCATCGTGCCGGACAGGATTTCGGTGTAGATGTTGGTGGTGTTCTCTGCCTGGCGAATCTCGATCTGGACATCCTCGAGCAGGTCGCGGTCGGGCATATCGGTAAAGACATGGCTGAGGCGCTCTATGAGCATTTCGTTGCCCTGCAGCGACGTGCTGAAGTAGACCAGCGTCTTCTGCAGGCTCATAAGCCCCAGCAGGTCAGAGTTCTGCACCGACCGCTCGAGCTGCTTCGCCGCTTCCTGCACCCGCGAGTTGATCACCTTCAGGAACTCCAGAAACCAGAAGGCCGACGAATAGATGACGCGCAGCACAAAGTTGCTCTGACTGGTGACGGCAATCTGCCGGCTGCGCCCGTGGATGATGAAGTCGTGGATAACCTCGTTGGGGTAGTAGCAGACGGTGACGGTGACGTCGGGACCGGTGATGACGGCGACGGGGACAGTGTAGATGGGCGTGTCGGGGGCCTGGGCGCGCGCGGGAATACGCACGATGGTCAGCAGCCACTCGCCGTCGCGCTCGATGCGCGGCCGCTCGTCGATGTCGTTGGCATAGGCCAGGATGAAATCGGGGATATGGAGCGTCTG